>DASXVU010000029.1 GCA_036504055.1 Methanomassiliicoccales archaeon
TCGAGATATCGCGATTCCCTCAAGACCGAAGGAACAATCATCCATGATAATCGGACGGTAACCTATATCGTCGAAAAGGAGCCTAGCAAGGTGGAGATACTTTGCGCTCGAGAGGGAGTTACAGTTTCATCGGATTTGCAGCTGCCTCGTTCGTCATAGCCATCTTCTGTCTGATCGTTATCGGAGGCACGAGCGGCTCACCGCCGTTGTCGGGAAACGGCGAGGTGATCGCCGAAAAAAACTTTAACGCGCTTCCAGTGAATGTAGTGGGGACGGCGAACATCGATTACAGCGTGTCCGTTAGGTCCGGAGGAAACGTTTCCGTCTACCTGATCGATCAATACCAATTGGCCAATCTGGAATCACTGAATTCTTTCCCATGGGATCCGGAATTCTCCTTCCTGGACGTCGGTCATGCTGAGAAGACAGGGAACCTGACCTCAGGGAACTACTACCTGGTGATCGTGAACGGCCTTTCAGTAAATTCGACCGGACCGGTGGTCGTTGACTATCATCTGAACATAGGGGGTCAAAATGGACAGATGACGGTGATCGGATGGGTATGGTCCATAATAGCTCTTGCATCCACGGTGGCCATGGCGATCGGGGTCATCGATCTTAACAGAGGGAAAAGGACGAAGAAGGCCCATCCGAAACGGTCGAACATGTCGAGATGAATGCCCGACTCCGAACGAAGAACTATTTGTTCAGAGATCGCCATTTTGTCCGTGACTTTAACGTTCCACCTGGGAACTGTTTTAAGGAGCGTTTGATGACGATCTCTGTTTGCGGATAGGAATGTGCCTTCTCACTTGTAACCGAACTTGCTGCGGAACAGGTTCAGCGAGTAGGTGATCTCTTCCATGGCAACTTCCTTGCCGGCCCATCCTTCGACAGTGGTGCCCTTGCCCTCTTCCAGACGCTTGTAGCTCTTGAAGAACTCGAATATCTCGTCCAGCATATGCTTGGGCATGTCCTTGAGGTCGAAGTAGTCCTGGTTCCTGGGATCGCCGGTTGCCACGCACAGGATCTTGTCGTCCCGCCCCTTCTCATCGCTCATCTTCAGCACACCGATGGGGCGCGCCTCCACGACACATCCCGGGAACGTGGGCTCGGACAATATGACCATGGCATCGATCGGGTCTCCGTCGTCATAATAGGTACGAGGGATCAGTCCATAGGCATGGGGATAGACGACCGATGAATGCAGCACCCTGTCAAGCAGTATGCAGTCATACTCTTTGGATACCTCGTACTTGTTCTTGCTGTCCCTCGGGGTCTCGATGATGACATTGACTATCTCTGGAGGGTTACGACCTGAGGGTACTTTCTTCCATAACGACATTTTTCACGCCCTATTGCTTGCTTCGGCGATAGGGGCTAGCTACTTATTGCTTTTGGCAGAACAATAACGGAAGTCATGATTCAGTGAGGAGACCGGGGCAACGAGCAGACGCGGAAACCCGGAACCCGATTGTAAGAATAAATATGGATATCCTGATATTGGGTTCGGGATGCGTACATGGAGTGGATCGTAGATCAGGAATTGGTCAAGCAGGTTCTGCTTCAGCTGTTTGTAATCATATCATTTGCCATGGCTGCGGCGGTGATCTGTAGATTGATCAAGGTACCTGTGGTGATCGGCGAGATCATTGTGGGAATAATCATCGGCAACAGCGGTATGGTGACCGCATTGCAGCTCGGGACCGATCACCAGGTCTTCGACGTGTTCAGCCAGCTTGGCGTTATCTTCCTCCTATTCGCGGTCGGACTGGTCACCCCTTTCAGTGAATTGCGCAAGGTGGGTAAGACCGCGTTCATCGTAGCATCGCTCGGAGTGGTTTTCCCATTGATCGGTGGGTATCTCTTCATGACGTGGCTTGGGTATGGCCTCGTCCCTGCCCTTTTCGTGGCCGCTGCGATGGTGGCCACCAGTGTTGGCATCACCGCCCGGGTGATAGGAGATATGGGCCTCAGCGATGCCGTCGAGTCTCGCATCATCATTGGTGCGGCGGTCATCGATGACGTGCTGGGGATGCTCGTGCTCGCCGTGGTCGTAGGCATCGCGGGAGGGTCCGGAACAGATGTAACCCAGACAGCGATCGTTGCCATTGAAGGCGTTCTGTTCGTTCTGGCTGTGATAATCATTGGCGGCATGGTCATCCCGAAGGTGCGGAAGACCAAGGAGAAGAAGGTCGACATCGAGCATCCCCTCATGCCGACACCCTCCGCCATCGTAAGCCCTCTGCCATTGGCACTGATAGTCTGTTTCGGCCTATCATTCATCGCCGCCTCGTTCGGTTTGGCAGCCATCATCGGCGCTTTCCTCGCAGGCATGGCCTTTGCAGAGTTCAGTGACAGATGGCCATGCAAGGAGAAGTTCGAACCGATCAACGAGTTCCTGGTTCCTTTCTTCTTCATCTTCGTGGGAATACAGGTCAATCTATCGTCGTATTCTGACGCATTGCTCATCGGCATAGGTCTGACCATCATTGCCATATTGACCAAGATAATAGGTTGCGGACTTGGGTCCAGGAATCTGGGGGGAAAATCGGCATTGATCGTCGGAGTGGGGATGGTCCCAAGAGGCGAGGTGGGACTCATTGTCGCCACGCTCGGCAAGAGCATGAATGTGATCTCCGACAGCATCTATGCCGTCGTCGTTTTCATGTCATTGGTGACGACATTGGTCGCTCCGGCATTGCTTACATACTCGTTCAAGGCCAAGTTCAAGAAGAAGGAGAAAACGATCGAGCGCGACGACGCAGATGGACAGCTAAAGTTCCGGGATCGTTGAAACTTCTTGATCCGTAAAACAAAACGACCATGCCGTTCCCTGAATGGAACCGGTCTCAGGTCGGGAAGATTACCTTGAGCACAGAGACAACGACAATGGTGGCGACGATCATTCCGATCACGATGTAGGGGCTGATCTTCAGTGCCTTCTCGTCCTCACTGTCGAAGTACCTGATAAGACCTGCAGCGGATTGGAACCCCGACCCTTTCTTGTCCTTAGGCATGCTGATACCTGAACTCTAACCAGAAATCGCATATAAAAACGTTGAGGTATTCCATCTGGATGATGGATTTCGTGAATACAACAAGCGACCGTCATGAGACCGCAGTAATATTCGCTGGGAACAGGGTTTATTAACGCTCGTGCGTTTGCCCCGGCGATAAACATGCAGTGGGCAGACGTCATCGCCAAGTCATTGCTCGAAAAGGGTCGAAAGCATCTGCTGTCGACCGGGATCAGCCCTTCTGGTCATATTCATGTGGGCAGCCTGAGGGAAGCGATCACCGCCAACGCGGTAGTGAAGGCCCTGCTGGACCAGGGAGCCGACGTCAAGCTGATCTATCTGGTCGATGACTATGATCCCCTGCGGAAGAGGTACCCGTTCCTTCCCGAATGTTACGAGAAGGAGATCGGCAGGCCTCTGTGCCAGATCCCCTGCCCAGGAGACAAGTGCCACGAGAGCTATGGAGCGCACTTCATCCAGCCTTTCCTCGACGCCATCGCCGAGATGGGCATACATCCAGAGGTCTTCTGGACGCACAAGGTCTACGAAGAGGGCAAGTTCGCCGAGCTGACCGACCTGGTGATCCGTGAGAAGGACAAAGTGGCGACGATCCTCCGCGAAGTTACCGGGAGAGAAGTCCCGGCCAATTTCTGGCCGGTATCGCCGCAGTGCGGATCGTGCGGCCATTTCACCGATCATGTCACTTCCTACGAATATCCCTACGTCCACTACAAGTGCCACTGCGGACACGAGGGCAAGGCCGACCTGAGGATCGGCCAGGCCAAACTGCCCTGGAGGCTGGAATGGGCCGCGAAGTGGAAGATATTCGGCGTTACCTGCGAACCTTTCGGAAAGGACCATGCCGCCGCGGGAGGCTCGTACGAGAGCGGGGTCCGGTTCTGCAAGGAGCTTTTCGGGATCGACCCGCCATACCCGATACCTTACGAGTTCATCCAGTTCAAGGGCAAGGGGCAGATGCACAAGTCCACCGGACATGTGGTCACCGGGACCGACGCGCTGAAGATCACTCCCGCCCCGGTGCTCAACTTCAGCGTCCTCCGTTACAATCCCGACCGGCACATCGACTACGATCCCGGACTGGGCATACTGGACGCTGTGGACGAGTACGACCATGTCGAATCGCTCTACTTCAAGGGCGGGGCGGATGAAAAGGAGAAGGACCTGCTCCGCGCCTACGAGATCGCCCAGCCCAAGTGCGTCCGCACCAAGCTGCCGATGCAGGTTCCATACCGCCACCTGGTCCATGTGGTCCAGACCGCGGAGACGTTCGAAGGCATAATGAAGATCATCAACAGGACAGAGGGACTAATGCCGCCGGCACCAGAGGACACAGAGGTGCTCAAGGAGCGCTGCCAGTGCGTCCGCTATTGGCTGGACAACTTCGCACCCGATGAGGTGAAGTTCGCCGTGGCCAAGCAGATGCCCGAGGTGGAACTGTCCACCCAGGAGAAGGCCTACTTCACCATGCTGCACGACGCCCTGGCCGGAGCGGACTGGAACCCGGACACGATACACAATGCCGTTTACGACAACGCCAAAGGAGCGGGCATCCTGCCCAAAGCGGCATTCCAGGCATTATACAAGATCTTCGTCTCCCGCACATCGGGACCGCGCCTAGGATACTTCCTGTCCACCTTGGACAAGTCCTTCGTGATGAAGAGGCTGGCCGAGGCCAGCTCTTAGGCCTGCCTTCTCCTCAGGGAGAACAGAAGTGCCACGACTGCGAACCAGACCAGCAGCACCACGATCAGTATGACCACGTACCCGGGGAAGAAGGTGTTGATGATCAGGACCACCCCGATCATCGCCATAAGGTTTCCCCAGAACAGGAAGTAGTTCGAGTCCGATTTTGTCCAGGGCATCCCCTGGGCTGGCTTTCCGAGGCTGAACCCGAGGATGAGGACGAACACGCCCAGCTCCAGGAGGATCACCGGCACCAATAGCCACCAGTTATTCAGCGCGAAGGATACTACTATGGCGACTGCCACCGACAGCAGCACCGCCGCTGTGGATATCCCGGAACTGTTGAACCTGCGATTACCGTCGGTCATAGGAACCGTATAGCCATTGCCCTGCTGAGATAATAAGATGACCGGTCTACTTCTTCAGTAGACCGAGCTCGTTCAGCTTGTCAGGCATGTACTTGTCGGTCACGAAGTCGAGACCGTACTTCGCCAACGCCTGCTGTTCAGCCTTCTTGTTCAGCTTCAGCATGGTCTCGATCTCGTCCTTCCAGTAACGGTCATTGAAGCGGGGGTCGTTCAGTTCCGCGTTCAGAGCCCGGACGTCCATGTCGGTCAGCTTGTCGGTGGGCAGGTTGTACTGCATGATGTCCGTCGCGGTGATGCCGATGAACTGGGCGGATGGGGTGGCCAGATATTCGCTGATATGGGCGGTCTTGATGGCCCCGTAGGCAACGGAGGCGAATATCCTGAAGGACCAGGGGTCACCGTCGGTGAACACGATGACCGGGAGGTTCATCTCCTCGTTCAGACGCTTGATGAACCGTCTGGTGCTGCGGGCCGGCTGTCCCTTCAGATGGACCAGGACCGAGTTGTAGTCCTCTGCGAACCCGTTCTCCACCAGACGGTCGAACATACCGCCGGTCTCGATGGCACAGATGAAATCGGCCCCGCTCTCGATTAGCTTGACCTTCTCCTTCTCCACGTTGTACGGGATGCCGTATCCGGAGTCGCCCACGTCGTCCAGGCAGTTGATGCGTTTTATCCGGCCTTTCCGGTCGAACTCCTCGATGGTGATGTTGCCGATGACGCTGGCCCCGTTCTCCTCCGGCCTGAGCTTGAAGTCCTCGCGCATGCATTTGGTGACGATCTCCAGGTCCTCGGCGAGCAGGTTCGATTCATCCTGGCTGTGGAACTTGGCCTTGCCCCAGCCTTCCGAGATGTAGTACATCTCCCTAAGGGTGGAGGACTTGTTCTTGTCGATCATGTCCTCGATGAGCTCAAGGGTGTACATGGTACGAAGGAGCATCATCGCGCCGTTGGTCTTCTTGGCCGTCCTGGCCCCGGTGGCCGAACCGTACTTGAACACCCCGTGCTTGGGGTCGAAACGGATGTTGCTCTTCGTCCTGAGCGGCAACACCATCTTCGGGATCTTCCCATGGTCGATCTGGTCGTAGATGGAGTTCGCCACGGAGAAGAGCGCCTCCACCGCCTTGTTGTCGACCCTCTTTTCCGGTTGCCCTTCGGTTGTCTCAGTCATCGCTCAGCGCCTCCGATTTCTCATCATAGTCGACCTCATCCTCATCCTCGGCGTCCGGTTTCTCGGGCTCGACCGGCGCCACCTCGGTGATGTTGAGGCCTTTGACGTCCCAGTCGCCCGGCAGCGGATCGGCACCGATCACCGAGACCGGGTTGATGCCGCTGGAATAGATCTCGTTCTCCTCGTAGGCCTCCTGGTCCAGGCCGTTCAGGTAGAACGATATCTCCACCTTGCCGGTGGAGGGGATGGTCTTGATCTCCCAGGTCGTCTTCCCGTCATCCCTGGCCTCCTTGGGGAACATGGCCAGCCCCTGATAGTCGAACGCGCCCTTGGGCAGGACCATGTGGATGTTGAGCCGCTGCCCGTGCGGCGTGTAGTTGTAGATGGTCACCCGGACCTTGTGACGGCCCTTCTCATAGGTGACATCGTCATCGATCCAGACCACGTTCATGATCTTGGTGATCGTGCCCGAAAGTGAGGGAACCGGCTTGTCGATGATCTTGGCGCTCTTCTGGGCGATGAGCGGCAGGATGACCTGGACGATGTCGAACTTCTCCTTGGTGCGGGCCTTGGTGTCCTTCTTGTTCAGATGGGTCTTGAGGGTACGGCCGCAGGTCCTGAGGGCGATCTCTATCTCGTTCTGGATCGCCGGTATGCTGGCTATCGCCTCCTTGGCCTCGGAGGTGAACGGCACCTTGGTGGAGGCGACATGGACGATGATGATCGCCGGCCCGAACGGTATCCCGTTGCCGCCGCGCTGCTCCAGCCCGTACCGGCGCCAGTCCACCGCTTCCACCGCCTTCGTGATGCAGCAGGCACCCTGCTGGTACATCAGCGGCACCCGGTTCGCGAACCTCAATAACTGGACCGGCTGGTCGGCCGGGATGCCCCCTCCGTAGACGATACCGACCTCGATGAGGAACGGGTTGCCGGCATTGACCTTGGGGTCGCGCGTGACCGGCGGGCAGTAGAACTCCGGCCTCACGTCCACCAGGACGTTCTTCAGGCCCTTCCTTATCAGGTTCTCCCCGATCGGGGAAAGGCAGTCGGTCGGGGGACCCATGATCTTCACCGCCCCGATGGCGGTCAGAAGACGTTTGTAATCCTCGAGCTTGAGACCGTTCTTGTTCTTCTCCGGGTCCCAGCTGCGGATGTTGGTCCGGTCCTCCTCCATCCCGGCCTTTATTGAGATGTCCTTGGCCAAACGGTCGCTTATGCGGCAGAAGTCGGTCTGCAGGAACTTGGACAATGTCTTCGCCTTGGTCTCGTTGGCCATGTTCATCAGGGTGCCGAGCTCGATGCCCTCCGGATGGGGCTTGATCTCCTTCACCGCCGGAGGCAGCAGGTCGGTGGCCCTCTCGAACGTTATCCGCCTTCCCTCCGGGTCGACGAAGGATATCTTGGCATGGGGATTGACAATGGCGGTCTGTTTGAGATATTCCATCACCGATTGCTTGCCGGTCATATAGCGGCCGTTCATGAAGAACTCGATCCGGGTGCCGTGCTCCTTGCCGTCCCAGATGACCGGGTTCTCCTTGAAGACGTCCGGCATGTTCTTCTTGGTGTTGACCATGATGTCGAGTTCCCAGGCGGTGTCCTCATGCGCCACCTTGGACCGCACCGTGGCCGGTTTGCCGGTGGTGATCTGGCCGAACATGACGGTGGCGGAGATACCGATACCCTGCTGACCGCGGGACTGGCGCACTGCGTGGAACCTTGAACCGTAAAGAAGCCGCCCGAAGACGTTGGGGATGGCCTTCTTGATGATGCCGGGACCGTTGTCCTCCACGGTCACCTTGTACTCGTTGGCCTCCACCTTCTCGATTCGCACGTAGAGGTCGGGCAGGATCATCGCCTCCTCGCAGGCGTCGAGCGAGTTATCCACCGCCTCCTTCACGCCCATGATCAGCGACTTGACCTGGGAGTCAAAACCCAGGATCTGCCTGTTGCGTTCGAAGAACTCGGAGACGGATATCTCCTTCTGTTTCTTTGCCAGCTCATCTGCTATGGAGTTCACGGCATCACCCTCTCGAGATATGACTGAACGAATGCATCCCAGCGGGCAGTATCCGCGGGCAGATACTTAAAAAAATGGAGAAAAGTAAGGGGTTTGACGGGAAAGCTCACTTCTTTGGCAGTTCCTTGCCGCAGTTCCAGCATTTGACATCGGACTCGAGGACCTTGGCCTTGCAGAACGGGCATTCCCGTTCCACCGATTCCTCGAACTTCTCGCCGCAGCGGGGGCATTCCTTCGCGTCGAGCGGAACGTCCGCTCCGCATTCGGAACAGATGAACTTGTCGACCATCTTCTGTCCGTCCTCGCTCTTCTTTTCCTGCTTGCGGGCCTTGTCGAACTCGGCCATCTTGGACTTCGAGCGGTCCATCCACCATGTCAGGACCAGCAGCAGGTAGAACAGCAGGCCGATCTGGAACAGGCCGATGAATATGATCCCGTACTGCAGGTATGACCAGAAGACCGCGTCCAAGCTCATGGCGATCGGACCTAATCCGGAATCCGTCAGCACATATCCGCCCGGGATCAGACCTTGATACTGGAATTGATATATCCCTTCCGTCAGATTGTTAAGCGTCTTGGAGAAGATGGCATTGGTACCATCCATTCCCACGTAGCTCATGGAATAGTTCAGAGTGGTGGTCGAAGCCCCATTGACCGCCAGCAGATATACGATGCTGGCGTTATTACCGTTCACCACTTCGACGGTGAAATTGTAGGAATCGCTGGGCAATCCCTTCACCGGAGCGACCTGACCGGCGATGAGGTCGTTGTTCTCCGAGTGGAGCACCTGCCCGTTGAACCCGTTGATGTAGTAGTAGATGTTGAGGCCGAACACCACGCCCAATAACAGGATCAGGAGCGTTCCGAAGACCGCCAGTTTCTTCCGGTTCTTGAGCCCGAAGTAGTATGGTATGCCATACGCGATCAGGGCTATCAGCATGGGAATGAAACACAAGGAAATTGCATACAATGTCAATGCCAGGGTGAGCAGGACGGTCACCGCGAGCCCTATCGGCACCGCGTACTTCTGCTTCCTGAATTTCTTGAAGCTTTCCATAAACGACATTGACGCGCAATCAGGTGTTCAACCTTTAAATCTTTTGAGAACAGCGGAAGGGTTTCCACTTCATTCCTGAACTCTTTGAGTGGTTTTTATGCAGGTGGCAAAATGATGGACCGGATCGGATTGGACGATGATGCATTTCAATCCCCTTCCATCCGTGCCCTTACCAACTTCTTAATGAGGTCCATAGGCAGGTCCTTGTCCAGGGGAATGCGGATCGTTCCCTTGAAAGCCAGGTAAGGGCCGACCTCTTCCTTGTACCTCTCAATGACCGGGCCGATAACCCGTAGAGACCGATGTGAGCCTTCGCTATCCCGAAGTAGACCGTCCGCCCTTTCTCACCATAGGTGGGCATCCCATAGCTGATCCGTTCTGGTGCGTTAGGAGCGATCTCCCTGATGGCCGCGCGAAGCTCGCGCAACTTGGACCTGGAACCACCTGGCGCGTTCTCGATGTACTCGTCCACATCTTTGGGGGAAGGCTTCATCGACGAACGACCGGATCAGCCATGATAATAACCTTGCCACCCAAACATTTCGATGGCTCCATGAGAACACGCTCAATGGATCGAGTTCATGATCGGTATTTGATTCACCTATCGTGATTGTGGTCCGAACCATTAAGTTGCGTAAAGCGCAGTCAATTCAACGTTGCACCAACGAAACTAGGTGGGGAGATCATGGTCGACGAGGAAGGAAGGTCCGATCCAAACCGGGATATCTATCGTGTTCTTGATGATGATTATGTTCCTGTCAAAGACAGGCTGGCTCCCGCAGAGGACGAACAGATAGATCCGCATAATTTTCAGGCCAGGGTTCCCGTGGGAGGGACCGATGCCCATGATATCTCCAGATCGAGAGGTTCAGGCAGGAAGGCTTGGGCGGTGGCCTGCGTTTTCCTAGTGGTCTGCCTCATCATTTCAGCGGGAATTGTATCTGGATGGTTCAAGATAAATAATGGCGGCCTTAACGGAGAAGCCTCCACCAAGGAGATCGCTGTGGGAGATTTCGATTCGGTCTTTCCAGATAATGGTTCGGTGATCAAAACCGATGATATCCAATTGATCTGGACACCGGCAGAGAACGCAAAAATGTACGAGATCATGCTCGACACCGGTCCTACGTTCATGCATCCCATCACCGCCCAGACGGATGGTAACTGTTACAGAATGAACTTGACAGACGGCACATACTATTGGAAGGTAGGGGCCGGAGGAGCGGGATCACCATCGAACTGGACCTCGGTCAAGAGCTTCTTGAAGATAACCGCCTTAGGTACGACCGGTTTGATATCACCACTGAACGATTCATTGGTCACAAACACGGATCTGTCATTTCTCTGGTCGGCCGTGGACCATGCTGCGCTGTACCGGCTTCAGGTGGACAGTGACCGCGATTTTTCATCCCCCGTAATAGACACCTTGACCAACGGGACGAACTACCCTATCAACTACCAATACCAGAACGGGGAGACATACTCCTGGAGGGTGATGTCGACGAACGGCGAGCTCGAAAGCGAATGGACCGCGGCGCGATCCTTCCATGTCAACATCAGACTTCCTGCCCCGTCATTGACCGGACCCGATGATGATGCGATGATCACTGCCGATAATCTGACATTGAACTGGACTGACGTCAATGGGGCATATGTCTATCGACTTCAGGTGGACCGTTCCAGCAATTTCTCTTCGCCGGCCATAGATGTTTTGACTCTGTCCTCGGAGTACAGAGCCACAGATCTGCAGGATAATGTAACATACCACTGGCGAGTGATGGCATCGAACGATCACTATCATAGCCCTTGGAGCACGACATCCGGATTCTTCAAGGGATTCGATCACCTATTGAGAAGCTATTCGTGGAACTATGGCGGACACGGCTTTCATCTGAACCTGAGCATCTCCGGACCCGCCTATTATGCACAAAAGAACGAGAACGGGCAGCCATTGAACCTTCTCTACCCCAATTTCGCCGCCCACGTAAATTCCAGCTCGGACTTTGTCAGGCAGGCAGCCTCGGAAATCAAGAAGTACGCTGCTTCGTTGGGATATAATCAGGAGCAGACCTTGAACCTGGCAATGGCATTCGTCCAGTCGATCCCATACGGTCTCGATCTCAACACCACCGGACATGTCGAATACCTGCGATATCCGGTGGAAACCCTGGTGGATGGAGTGGGAGACTGTGACTGTACCTCGATCCTTCTATTGAGCCTGATCCAAACACCTGAACTAGGATATGACGGCGTATTGCTGGAGTATGATGGATCCAATGGTGACTCCGGACATATGGCTGTGGGCGTCGCCGGGCAGTTCTCTGGCATGTATCACACCTACACCTACTACACGTTCTTAGGGGTGAAATACTACTATTGCGAGAGCACGAGCGAAGGATATCTGGCGGGAATGATCCCCGACGAGATCTCATCGAAATGGAACTCGGCCAAGATCATTCAGGTATAGGGGCGATATGGTTCGGACGACATGCCTATCCGCTATCATCCGGAATTCCATGCCTGATCCACCGAAATATGGACATGGGGTCAAGCTCTGGGGGCAAGACATCCGAAGCCCCAATCCAGTTGGAACCTGTACCAATAATCATATAATGGTGTCCGGTATTGAAGCGTCTTACTCAGAGAAGGAACATGTTCATTTCCAAACGTTCACAAATATCCTATCCGAAATTCCGACCCGTGGGTGATTGCTAATGGCAACCATCGAGGATTCCATCAAAGAGGTGGAGGCAGAGATCGCCAAGACCCAGGTCAACAAGCACACCGAGTACCACATCGGCAAGCTAAAGGCGAAGATCGCCAGGCTCAAGGATGAGCAGGAGAAGAGGCGCTCCACCGGTGGCGGCGGAGGGAAAGGTTACTCGGTCAAGAAGTCGGGGAACGCCACCGTGGCACTGGTGGGGTTCCCGTCGGTCGGTAAGTCCACATTATTGAACCGGCTTACTGGGGCGGAGAGCGAGGTCGGTGCTTACGATTTCACCACCATCGATGTCGTTCCCGGCATAATGGAGTACAACAGCGCCAAGATCCAGATATTGGACCTTCCAGGTCTGATACGGGATGCTTCCAAGGGCAAGGGGAGAGGACGTGAGGTCCTATCCGTCGTCCGTTCCGCGGACCTGATCCTGTTCGTTCTGGATACCTTCGACACCAACCTCCAGGTGCTGACCGGGGAACTGGAAACGGCTGGAATACGGATCAACACGCATCCGGCGGATGTCGTTATCACCAGGACCGAGTCAGGCGGCATCGAGATCAAGCCAACCGTCACCCTGACCAAGATCGATATAGACCTGGCCACCGCGGTCGTCTCGGAGTACGGCTTCACGAACGCCGAGGTCGTGATCAGAGAGGACGTCAACGTGGACCAGTTGATCGATGTCCTGACCGGCAACCGGGTCTATTCCAAGGCCATCCTGGCCATCAACAAGATCGACCTGACCGACAAGACCCACGTAGACGCGGTCATGGAGAAGTTCAAGGACTGGAAGCCCGTGCCGATCTCGGCCCAAGGCAAGGTCGGCATAGATGAGCTGAAGGCCCGCATCTTCGAATCCATAGACCTGATCCGCATATACCTGAAGAGACAGGGGCAGGAAGCGGACATGAAGGAACCGCTCATCATCCGGAGGGGCGCCACCATCGGAGAGGTCTGCGATTCCCTGCATCGGATATTCAGGCAGAATTTCCGATACTCCCTGGTTTGGGGAAAGAGCGCCAAGTTCCCCGGCCAGATGGTCGGACTCGACCATGTTCTGCAGGACCGGGACATACTGTACATCGTTGTGAAGAGGACCGGGGAGTGAATCGGTCAGAACGGGCTGCCCGGGAGGAAAGGCTTTCGGATGTAGCGACGTTACACCTGATTCATCTCAAGGTGATCCATTTTGACGACGGACAATGACCGACCGGATGCAGCGGAGATGGACTACTGGGAGGGGATGCTCTCCAATATGAATAGGGAAAAGAGGAAAGCGACGCTTCCTGCCACCGTCGGCGTGTTCTTCCTGCTGAACCTGACCGCCTTTCTGATGACCGATCAATACGCGGTGGTCTGGATATTGTCCAGCCTGTTGTTCTGCGTGTTCTCCGTCCTTTTCCTGATCATGCCGACGACCAGGCCCTCCAAGGTCCGTGAACCGGCGGAGCGCAAGCTGCGTTTGGACAAGGCCAATGTCATCGAAAACAAGGAGCTGCTCGGCCTGGCCATGTGGAACGGTTTCTTCATGAACTCCCAGCCGATGGCGTTCGGCGTCGTCGCCATATTCTCGTTCGACATCTCCCTGATCCTGTACCTTGGGATCATCGGCCAGGTGCTCACCGCAGAGGTCACTGGTCTGTTGTTGTTGCAATCGGCCGGGATCATCCTCTTCTACATCGGGATCGTTAGGATCAAGCCCTACGACGTTGGCTTCCTGGAAGAGGTGTGGTCGATCGGAAGATCGGTCAAGGATGTCCTCAAAGGCCGGTCGGTCAGGCGGTTCAGGAACGTTTTCCTCACCGTGTTGGTCCTGTCAGTGTTCGTCGCCTCGCTGGTCATCGCCATGCTCCTGCCCGGTTCATCCATCAAGATGTTGAGGGGTGATTCCAACGTAGACCTGGCGAAGGTGATGGCCCCTATTGTCCTGATCTTCCTATCCCAGTTCATACTGGTAAGGGTCACACAGGGCCTTTCGAGCCGGAGGATGGCGGAGGACATGCTTAGGAGAAAACTGTCATTGTTGAGGTCACGGCATGATGTCAGGGGGACCGGTATCGAAGACCTGGATGAGCACATGCCCATGTACTTCAAGGTGGTCAGGCACGACATCCTGGGATTCTTTCCGGTCTATATGATGAGCCCAGACCTGGCAGCGATCCTCGGAGAAAAGGGTACGCAATAGCGTCCCGCAAGCGCTCTTCCTCACCTCGGCCACGGCCTTGGCGCTGTCGAGGTGGCCGACACGTGGCATGGGTCATTTTTCAACGGAGAACCTACTAATATCGAGACCTAGGAAGAAGGTTCAGGGACTCGCCGCCAGCATCGCGACCTTCCCCAGATGGAATCAAGATGTCTATCGCCGATTCGATAAAGACCGACCACACCGAGTTCAGAAGCATGATTGCGACCTTGCAGAAGACCTCCAGGGAGGATTTCGAACTGAGGAGGAGAACATTCTCCGACCTCAGGCGGAAGGTCTCCGCCCATTTCCTGGCCGAGGAGGACACCGTCATCAAGGAGATGGCAAAATTGACCGAACTGAGACCGTTGGCCCTGGAACTGTTGGAGGAACACCAGGCGATCCGCGACCTGTTCGATGTGCTGTGGGCGACAAACTGTGACGACGAAGTATGGCTGCCGAGGCTCTCTCCGATAGCCGAACTGTTAGCCATCCACATGGGCAAGGAGGAGAACATAGTCATACCCGCCGCCCCGAAATACTTCACAGATGCCCAGCTAGATGCGCTGGGAAGGGTATTCGACAAGGTCGAGGCTCAGGAGATGGGTCAGCTGTTAAAGGCGTAGGGGCAGCAGAATGAAGAAGAAACAGCATGGCATCGAAAAGGAACCGCACGGGGCGGAGCCGCCCCTCTTCATCTGCCAGGACCGGCAGTGCCACAGCCCGATGATGACCCGGGTCTACATCCCGGAGGGCTCCCCGCCGTTGGATGAAAGATGGGGATCCGGGGACCTCAGGGAAGACATACCGGTCAAGAAACGGATCCCTAATGACCGCCCAGACCGCTATTAGCACTATAGATCCTTGGAGGATGCCGGTCATCGAACAGGGTCCTTCGGGCAGTAATTATTTGGTCTTGACCGTCCCTTCCGGGAGAACTGAGGAGTTTCGCTCATGAACGACGTCAAATGGGACCTGTCTCAGCTTGTCAAGAGCACAGACCAATCGGAGATCGTCAAGGAACTCGACGCACTGGTGGAGGAGGCCGGAAAGAAGGCTACCGAATACCGGGGCAATATCAAGGACCTGGACGCCAAGGGTCTGAAGGCGCTCTTCGAGCAGAAGGAAGAGATGCAGCTGCGATATGAAGGCGCCATCATGTACAGCCGCCTGAGGTATTCGGCCGACACCACGGATGTGGTCTCGAAACAGCTGAACGACGCCGTCAGCAAGGCCGGCACCAAGGTCGGTCAGCAGCTCGCTTTTATGGACATCGAGCTGAGCTATCTGCTAAAACAAAGACCGGAACTGGTAAAGGACCCGGTCTTGGCCGAGTTCAGGCATGCCTTGGAACGGACCCTCAGGGCAGCCCCGTATCTGCTCTCCGAGGAGGAAGAGCAGATCATCATGTCCAAGGACCAGAACGGCGCGCACGCCTGGTCGCAGCTGCAAAGGGAATGGCTCAGCACCAGAACGTTCCCGATAGAGGTCGAGGGGAAGAGGAAGAGATTGCCTTACGGGCAGATAATCGGATTGTACGGATCGCCGGAAAGGAGACTGAGGAGGGATGCCAACCGGATCGTGTACGGACGGCTGGGCAAGGACGAGATCATCTGGTCCACGGCACTGCGCTCGATCTGCGATGACCACCTGCAGAACTGCGACCTGAGGAAGTACCCGACACCGGAGACGTCCAGCCTCATCTATAATGACGTTGAACCGGAGGCCGTCGATGCGCTCATGACCACCATGAAGGACAATGTTGGCGTGTACCGCAGGTACCTCAAGCTCAAGGCCGAGATGATGGACCTGGACCGACTGGGCAACTGGGACATCATGGCACCGCTGCCCAAGGCGCCCAAGATGACCTTCACCTGGGACCAGGCGCATGAGACGGTCGTCAAGGCCTATGGCGGTTTCGATCCCCAGCTTGGCGAATGGGCCGAGGACATGTACCAGAAGAAGCACATAGACGCTGAGGTGCGCCAGGGCAAAGTCAGCGGCGCATTCTGTTCTGACTGGTACGGCGGCCGGTCCGCCTATGTGCTCCAGAGCTTCAACGGCCGCCTGGACGATGTCTACACGCAGGCGCATGAGATGGGGCACTCCATGCATGCCTACCTGACCTCCCGGGCGCAGCGGGCCACCAACACCGCCATCAGCTATTGCATAGCCGAGTGCGGCTCGATCTTCGGCGAACTGCTGTTGACGGATCACCTGATCGGCAAGGCCAAGGACGTCAAGGAGAAGCAGGCGGTCCTGACCCAGGTCATGGACGGGTTCGGGCAGGCGGCTTTCCAGGTGAGCGCCCGGTACTTCTTCGAGAAGAGCCTGTACCAGGCCATCCGGGACGGAAGATATCTGGACGGGGAGACGATATCGTCGCTATGGGTCAAGGCCAGGGATGATGTGTACGGGGACTCGGTGGAATGGCTGCCGGAGATGAAGTGGGAGTGGACGATGAAGATGCACTACTACATCCCGGAACTCCGCTACTACAACTATCCCTATGTGTTCGCCCAGCTGTTCGTGTTCTCCATGTATCGCCTGTACCAGGAGCAGGGCAAGGCCTTCGTCCCCAAGTTCAAGGGCCTGCTGTCGGCCGGATCGAGCCGCTCCGCGGCGGATCTGGCATCGGGGCTCGGTTTCGACATCGGGAAGGAGGGATCGTGGCAGAAGGGAATGATCCAAGCTGAGACCTTCATCGAAGAGCTGGAGGGTACGCTCAAATAGTCCGGTGTCGGTGGAGGAACCACTGGGATATCCAGGACCAAACCGTTTTTCCATACATTTGGAGAAGGATCTCAGAAAAGGCCGATGAGCCAGCGATTGTCCTTCTCCTCCAATCACTCTTCATTAAAATCAATTTAAATACTAGTACATTATTGGTGTTATTATCCCAAGAGTCGTTTCACGGTTTTTGAGATATAAACAAACAAGGTAGAGTAAAAATGTACGGTGGTAACAGAGGCAACAGCTATGGACGCCCAAGGAACGACGGACCGCGCGAGATGCACAACGTAAAGTGCTCAGACTGCGGAGCCGAGACCCAAGTCCCATTTAAACCGACCGAGGGAAGGCCGGTTTACTGCAGGGAATGCTTCCAGAAGCACAAGCCCAAGGACAGGTTCTAAACCTGTTCTAAAAATATTTCAAAAACCATAATCAAAAATAGGCAAATCAGTCTGCCCAGTCCTCGAAAGGGGGCAGGGTTCTTTTTCTAATAAATTCCTCAGAACACCGAAAGGTCAATCAACCTAAGGATTTGTTCAGATCATTCTCCGAGGTTAATCTCTAATATCAGCTGTTGCCAATCGACATCCGAGGTTGCTCAATGGCAAACGAGAAGATAGCGGTGGTGACTGGCGCCACGGGTTCCCTTGGCAGTGCGGTCACTAAAGGGCTGCTCACGCAGGGGATACATGTCATCGTCACATATCGGACCGAAGGGTCATTGGCCGGTCTGCGTGACGAAATCGGCACCGAGGCGGACAAGATCGAGCCCCGGAAGGCCGATGTGACCGATGAGAAGGATGTCGCCGAACTGTTCGACGCGGTCAGACAACAACATGGCCGAGTGGACATATTGATCAACAACGTCGGCGCCTACAGCGGAGGGAAGGAGATCTGGAACACCCCGGTGAAGGAGTGGGACGACATGTTGATCGTCAACCTGCGCTCGGCCTTCCTGTGCTGCCGGGCGGCCTTGCCCATGATGGTCGAGCAAAATTACGGGAAGATCGTCAACATAGCGGCCCGTCCGGCCCTGGAGAAGCGCTACCGGGCCAAGTCGGGGGCCTATTCGGTCTCAAAGGCGGGCGTGCTGGTATTGACCGAGACCATCGCCGAGGAGGTAAGGAAACTGGACATCAACGTCAACGCGGTCCTGCCCAGCACCATCGACACACCGGAGAACCGCAAGGCCATGCCGCAGGCCGACTTCTCCAAATGGGTACCGCCGGCAGAGATAGCCATGGTGATCATGGGCCTGGTATCAGACAACATGAGACCGGTGAGCGGTTCGGCGGTCACGGTGTACGGTAAGGCATAGGCACGAACGAAGGCTGGAACGGCGAGGGGTTCACCCTCTGTCCGTTGCGCCCCCTCCACGCCATTCCTTGACTACCGGCCCATCTCCTTCTCCTTGGCCTTCCGTTCACGGCGCTGCTGCTTCAATAGCGCGTCGTCCACCGGCCTGAACCCGTTCTGTACCCAGTCCTTCCGATAGATGAACGCCTCAACTGCCCAATAGATGCCCCACAGTGCCGCCGCGAAGATGAACAGCCAGAGCAGCGGTTCGAAGTTGAGGTTGAAATGGATGTTGGTGTTGAACACGTCCATCGAAACGGTGACATGGCCTTCGAGCGCGGCGAAGAATATCCAAGTGCAGATCAGCGCCACCACGACCAGGGCGAAGGTTAGCCTGGAGACCGAGCCCTTGGGATAGAAGCCCTTGAAGAATGACAGCACGGCTATCGGCAGGCCGATGTACAGAAGCAGATTGGCCAGCCTGTCCAGAGTGGCCGAGCCCAGCCCGAGAATGCCGTCGCTGTTGCCGCCCATGCTGTTCGCCAGGCCCTGCAGCATCCCCTGGGTGGCTTGGATGACCCCACCAAGCAGGATGATGAACAACAGCGGGAAGATCACGAACTTGAGCAGCGCCCTGTCCGCCTCTGCCATTCCCGGCAAGAACCTTCCGTAACGGATGCGGAAATCCTGCAATAACGTGTGCCGCTGCGGATCCTCCGCCGGGAGCGGCTCGGGCCATTCGACCCCAGGGTAGGTCCTGGCCATCCATTCCAGGAACGGTCTGCGGAAATCGATGAACTCCGCCAGCTTATAGAACGATTTGAAGACGATGAACAGGGTCAGCAGCCACAGGACCAGATCGAACCTGAAGGGGAAACCGGCATCGCTGAAGGCCGGACCCATCCTCCCGCCCATGTCGAAAGACCACACCATCAGGACATAGAACGGGATCATTGCCATGTCGAACGTTAGGCGGGAGACCGAACCCCTGGGATAGAACCCTTTCAGACCCGCCAATATCGTCAGCGCCGCACCGAACAGCAGGATATAGATGCGATAGTCCATGAACAGCTGGGCCAGATGCCTGGCCGAAGAGGAATTGAACCCGTTGAGGACCGAACCGATGACCAGGAAGATCAAGAATGGGACGATGATGAACTTGATCGCCGCAAAGGTCACCGCCCAAATGGCCTTCGATACCGATCCTAGTTCCAGCTTGAACTCGTTCATAGCACCGGGCTCCATTGATAATCGACGGTCTTGTACACCGAGGCCGACATGAAACCGGCCTGGACCTTGAAATGCAGCTGATCCGAGTGGGTCGCCAGATATTGACCGGTCTGGCTGGTGAGGTTCAGAACGATATTGCCATTGTTCTGCGGACGCAATACGATCTGCTGGTCGCTGGTGGCCATCACGCCGGAATTGTTGCTCATGGTCACCTTGAGATCCATCGGGGCCCCGGAGACCATGCTGGAGACGCTGACATGATAGGGGATCGTCATCGTGTATTGACCTCCGCTCTGGCTCACCCGGGCATGGCTCGTGTCGATCCCATAGTCAGAGACCAGCGGTGGCCAATCGGTGGAGGAGTTACCTCCAATGCTGGCCGAGACCCATCCAAGGGGATAGGTGGCGCCGATCTCCAGCGCCATGTTGACCTTCGTTTGGTTGAATACAAAGGAACTGAGCGCGGTGCCGTTCATCTTGTTTAGGTCAATGGTCATCTTCAAGGGCAGATTGCTCCACTGACCGGAGCGGATGTCCGTATGGCCTGTGGTGTAATTGCCCAGGCTGGTGGCATTGGCGTCGGTCATGCCTAGCACGAGGAAGAAATCCTTGACATCGAACATCGCACCGTTGTATACACCGACCGACGAACCCAGCTTCAGAGTACCGTTGTCGAAGCTCCATGCCGCATTGTTCAGCTCCGGAGCGTTCACCTTAACCCCTCCGGTCATCGGGGTGATCAGCGCCAGCACCAATATCACGATTATGACGATCTTGAATGCCAGTATGCCCAGCCGGGTAACTACGAGCTGCCATCTCGAATCGGAAAAGAGTCCCATCGGCGCGAACAACGCCTTGCCCGGTAATAATGGATTCCATTATGGATGATGTTCGAAAAAAAAGGCCGGTACTGCGTACCAGGCCCAAAAGATCGTTTGGCTTGATGGCTTTTCCTTACAGAAGCTCACATAAGGCCGAGCTGCTTCATCATTCCGACGACGTCGTAGAATAGCCGCTCCTCGACGATCTCGCCGTCCTTCCAGGTCGCTACCGTACAGAACTCCAGTTTCGCTGTCTTTCCGGCCGGCACCATCTTCCCGTCGGCTCCCTTCATCGGCACCTTGGTCGTTACCGTCCAATCGGCGACGGTGCAGGTATGGTCTCCCAGACCTATGGCGATCTTATATGGGTTGTTCACAAGCCGGTTGTCGAAGTTCTTGAAGAACTCGGTGGCCTCCACATCATGGTTATGCCTTCCCTTGGTGGGCAGAGGCTGGTTCGGCCAGTATACGAGGACGTCCTCCTTGTGGCGTTTCTTGAAGGTATCCCACAAGGGACTTCCCGGTCCGGCGTTCCAGGCATCGTCCAAGGTCTTCATCAACTTCAGGTTCTCTTCAACTGTCATTTTTTCACCAATGATTCGACCGTAGTCCGAAGGATTTAACGGTTACTCCTCGACAAGATTCTCAATGGTGACGGTCTAAAGGCCAAGATCGGAGGCCCTGGCCTGCATCCCTTCGAGGCATAGCGATAAGAATTCCTCCTTTCCTATCCCGATCTGTTCGCATACCATTATCCGTTCCCGGCTCACGCCTTTGGCGAAATCCTTCGCCCCGAACTTCTTCACCAACGATTCAGGGCGGACGTCCGAAAGCTTCTTTGATGGCGTCACCAGCGCGCAGGCGGTCACCAGGCCTGAGGCGGCGTCGCAAGCTATCAGCCCTTTCTTCATGGGCGTGTCCGGAGCCACGCCGGTGTGCTCGTGATTATGGGCCATGATGGCATCGATCAGCTCCTGGTCGACCAATCCCTCCAGAATGCCCTTGGCCCTGATCGTGTGGTCTTCGATGCCTTTGCATACCTCGAAATCGACATCGTGAAGTATGCCCACCAATTCCCACCGTTCTGGATCATGGCCCAACCGGAAGGCGACCGCCCTCATTGCTGCCCCTACGGCGATCATATGCTTCACATTGTTCTCTTTAGACACATGTCTCCGGACAAGAAGAAGAGCATCATCTCGGGAGATGTCTTTGATCATCATCGCATCTATGTAGGAACCATAATTTGACCTTTCACATAGGATCAATGATCCTACGATATATCGCAAACCCATGAAGGGTCGACAGGGCTCCTGGATTGTCCCAATTCTGAATGGTAATATAACTTCTGTTTTCATTTATGGATTCGATATCTGATCGGATGGACGCCGTCTCACTTCGATCGATCCACCTAAAATTTCATGGCATTTGAAATAGGTTTAATATTGAATTAACCGAATCCTTGACGGGCTTATCCTCAATGATGAACCAAAATAGCATCTCGGTCCTTTATATCGACGATGAAGAGGATATGCTGGACGTCTGCAAGCTCTATCTTGAACTTTCTGAGGACATCCGCATTGAGACCGAGGTCTCGGTCGATCGGGCGGAAAGGAGGCTCGACGATGAACGGTTCGATGCGATTATCTCCGATTACCAGATGCCGGAAATGAGCGGCATCGATTTCCTCAAACGGCTTCGGGCGAAAGGCAACGACATCCCGTTCATACTTTTCACTGGCAAGGGAAGAGAGGAGGTGGTTATCGAGGCCATCAACTCCGGGGCCGATTCCTACGTCCAAAAGGGAGGGGAAGCAAGGTCCCAATTCGTGGAATTGGGCCATAAGGTCAGGAAGCTGGTGGAGAAGAAGAGGGCCGAACGGTCGCTGAAGGAGAGCGAGGAGAGATACCGGATGCTATTCGAGGGCATCCAGGAAGGAATGGCCTATTGTCAGATGCTGTATGACCAGAACGGAGAACCCATAGATTGGCGCTATTTGAAGGTCAACGCCCAGTTCACCGCGCTGACCGGTCTGGAGGACATCGAGGAGAGGAACGCGACGGAGGTCATCCCCGGGATAATGGAACAGGACCGGGACCTTCTGGCCGCCTACGACCGGGTTGCCTCCACCGGGGCCCCGGACAAGTTCGAGATCTACTTCAACTCGTTGGCAATATGGCTGGACATCTCCGTCATCAGCCCGACCAGAGGATTCTTCATAGCGATCTTCGAGAATGTCACTGCCCGGAAACTGGATGAACAGGAGAGAGAGACCACCATAGAGTTCCTGAGGCTGGTCAACACCTGCAAGAACGTGAAAGAGCTGGTCGGATCCGCCATCACCTTCTTCCGGAAACAATCTGGCTGTGAGGCGGTTGGCATCAGGCTGAAAGACGGGTTCGATTACCCTTACTACGAGACGAGGGGTTTCGATGAAGGGTTCGTGCTGCTCGAAACGCATCTATGTTCCTATGATGACCATGGCGAGCTGTGCATGGATGGGAACGGATATCCGATCCTGGAGTGCATGTGCGGCAACGTGATCTGCGGCCGTTTCGACGTGACGAAGGACTTCTTCACGGCCAACGGAAGCTTCTGGACGAACAACACCACCAAGCTGCTGGCGACATCAACGGAGGACGACCGCCATTCCAGGACCAGGAACCGCTGCAACGTGGAAGGCTACGAATCGGTGGCCCTTATCCCCCTATCCATGGGAAGGGAACGGTATGGCCTCCTGCAGATGAACGATCGCAGGATCGGCATATTCTCGCCCCAGCTCATCGCCCGGTGGGAACGCCTGGCCGGATATCTTTCCGTAGCCTTATCGAAGTTCCTGGCCGACGAAGCGCTCATCGAGAGCGAGGTAAAATACCTCAACCTGTTCGAATCGATCGAGGAGTCCGCGGGGTTCTTCGAGTACGTACTGGACGGGGGAGGAGAGGTGGCCGATTTCATATGCCGGGACGTGAACCCGGCGGCATTGGCGGCGATGGGATACGACTCCAAGGAGGACGTGCTAGGGAGAAGGATGGGAGGTCTGGGTCCAGAGAGGACTCTTGCGCCCCCGGTAGCGGCGATAGCCGAGATGAGAAGAACTGGAAAGACGGTCATAACGAATATCCATCTCACGGCCCGGAATCGGGACTTCATAACCGCCATCATTCCCATCGATGAGGATCATTTCATCCTTACCAGCAGGGACGAGACAGATGTCGTGGAGATGAAGAGGATGGCCGATAACGATGCGTCCCGGATGAAGGCGATCATGGACGTCCTGCCGATCGGACTCATCCTCACGGACGAGACCGGTGCGATCATGGCGATCAATGACATCGCGAGGAAATTGTGGGGCGGATCATTCCCCATGGCTGAGAACGTGGCGGGCTACGGCATCTACAAAGGCTGGTGGCGTGACACCGGGAAGGAGATATCACCTGACGAATGGGGGGCGGCCCAAGCCATCAGCGAGGGAAGGACGGTGCTCGGCCAGGTCCTAACGATCCAAGGGTTCGATGGGGTCATGAGGTCGATGGTCAACAATGCGGCCCCGATAAGGACGAGGGAAGGCAGGATCGTGGGAGCGGTGGCGGCCACCCAGGACATCACGGAAAGCATGCTTCAGGAAGAGTCCCTACGCATCGCCAATGGGAAGCTGAAGCTTCTGGACAAGATCAACCGGCATGATATACGGAACCAATTGACGGTGTTGAGAGGAAGCCTGGAGCTAGTGAGAAGGATGATCTCCGACTCCGAAGGCCTCAAGCGCCTGGAGCAAGCCGGAAAGGCGGCGGAGATGATAGAAAAGCATGTGAACTTCGCAAAGCAGTATCAGGAGCTGGGGAGAACCTCACCGACCTGGCAGTCATTGAAAGTGGAAATAACCAAGGCATCGGAGGGCTTCGAACAGATCGATCTACGGATGGACGGTGAGCAGATATGCAACCCTGAAATTCTTGCCGATCCCATGCTTCCCAAGGTCTTCCAGAATCTGTTTGAGAACAGTCAGCGATACGCAGACAGACCGACCAGAATAAAGGTCCATTGTGAGAGGGACGGAACGGACCTCCTGGTCGTCTATGAGGACAGAGGTCAGGGAATACCAGGGCCAGAGAAGGAAAAGGTCTTCGAGAAGGGTTATGGCAAAGGATCCGGAATGGGACTTTTCCTGATCCGTGAGATCCTCGCCATCTCAGGCATCGAGATCAGCGAGAACGGTATCCCGGGACAGGGGGCCAGGTTCGAGGTCAGGGTCCCTCCGGGACGTTTCCGCAACTGCGGGTGAACCGTTCATCGAGAGTGATATGTCTCGGTCCGATACATGGCGCCGAACAACGATCGAAATTGAAAAGGAAACGGTCGATAACATTATCGTCATGATGCTGGAATTGTATCATTCAGACGAGGTGTCAAACGATGAAGGTGGCGATCGCAGGCGCCGGGATGGCCGGTTCCTATCTGTATAAAAGGTTGAAGGACCAGGGTCTTCACGATGTGGACCTATATGATGTAAGGAAGACCACTGCCTGCGGGTGCCGGCCCTGCGCCTGGGGGATAGCGCCGACATCGGGCTATCGGGAAATGATATCCAAGGTATCCGATCCATCCATTTTCGAAAGGCACCATTCATCCCAGGTCTCCGTCGACGGCGTCATGATACGTTCGGACATGATGACCATCGACAAGCCGGGCCTTATCCGAGAGCTGACCAAAGATGCGGCCATCCGAGAAGGCCAGATCGACCTGGACAATTATGACCGTGTCATCGATGCCACCGGTGTGAGCCGGGCTTACCTGCCGGACATAGAGAACGACATCATCGCCGATTGCGTACAATACCGGATAAGGAGCGAGGAGACGATGGACCTGTGGTTCAGGACATCATCCCTGGGGTATGAATGGTGCTTCCCTCTGGGAAACGGCGAGTATCATGTTGGGTTCGGCAACCTCAAGACCGATGTGAATGGTTACCGGCCTGCGTTGCTGAACGAGGCCGATAAGGGATCGAAGCAGGTACGCTGCAGATGCCAGAGCCGGGTGAGGCTGTCCTCACCGTTCTTTTCACAACCGTTCGTCAAGGACGGTAAGATCGTAGGGATCGGGGAGAGCATAGGGGCCGTCGGCCCGCTGGCCGCAGACGGGAACATCTATGCCCTGCAGACGGCGGAGATGCTGCTGGAGAACTGGGACGACCTGGACCAATACACCGAAAGGGTGCTTCAGAGATTCGATTGGATGAAAAGGGAACGGAAGGCGGCGGAGAAGCTGAGGGACGGGATCATGCCCAGCATGGCGGATGCGCTGGTGTTCAAGAGGCACAGCAACATGGTCGGCATCGAAATGAACACGCTGCACATCCTAAGACTGTTCAGAAGGTCATTGGAGCATTGAACGGGGGTGGACAGATGTCGGGGCCAATGAAGGCGTCGGAAACACTGGTAATTAATAGAGATCTTGGTTGGTATCGGTATCTGGTGCATAACCGGTCGGTGACGGGAAGCCTGTTCACCCTGCTGCACCTGCCCTTCATGCTCGCGTTCCTCTCCCTCGTGCTGCTGGGAACTTTCACGGTGGCCAAGATCGACCAGACGGTCCTCCTTTTGTCACTTGCTGCGGTGGCGGCCATGCTCTACGGCGAGCATATGATGGATGATACCACGCAGGTGGGAAAGCCGTGGAGGACCGTCTTCTCCGATCGGACGCTCACCTTCCTGGGGATCGGTCTGGATGTCGTGGCGGCGGGGATCGGCCTATATGCCAGCTATCGTTTTGGGACGGCCCTTCCGATCGTGGGGGTGTCGCTGGGGATCGTGTTCTGCACCCTCTATGGGCTAGAAAAGTGGAAGTTCCATCAGGTCTGGTTCGGCGCGCTCGGGATGGGGGCGATCGCCATGTTCTCATATCTTGCCCAGACAGTGATAGCCGGACAGACCCCGGATGCACCGGTGACCCTACTGCTCCTCGGCACCGGTTTCACTTTCAGCTATGTGCTGCTAGGGCTTTACGAATACACCAAAAGGGACGGAAGCCGGGTCATATGGAACATACTGGGCGGACAGTTCGCTTTGTCATATCTCCTGGGATTGGCCGTTCTGTGGTTCAGGTGATGTAAAGCTCCGTAACCCCGGGAGACGGGCCGGAACCTTAATTGCCCTTGTGCTCAGAACTCTACCACGGTGAATCCAAATAGAGATCGGAGGGACTTCGCAATTTCCGGAAAGAAGGTGCTCCCGGCAAGGCCAAGAGAAGCTCAGACTCCGTTGCGAACAGGGGAATCCCACGAATCTCTAGACAGCCGAAGGGGCGTTCCATGAAACCGGTTTCCCTGTTCTATTTCGCCAGGATAAAACCGATGGCGGCATGGACCATCAGCGGATCGCTGTTGGGTGTGGCGTTGGCAGGCTATCTGACCGGCTGGCATATCATCGATGGTTTCTCCACGTTCCTGGCAGCCATCGTCGTCGTCCTCATGCAGTATGTGGCCCATCCGATGAACGACATCATGGACTACGAGCTTGACCGACAGGCCCCCATAGAGGCGACCGGCCGGGTCAAGCCTCTGGTAGACGGCATGATCACCAGGAAGGAGACCAAGTGGTTGAGCCTGTCCATAGTGCTGTTGATCGTTGTCATAATGGCATATCTGATCTGGCTCCGTCCGGTCCTGATCCTGCCGGCGGCCTATGGTATGGCCGCTTTGATCGGCTATAATCATAAGGCGACAAAGCTGGCCTACAGACCCTACAGCGAACTATACATCAGCATGCCGATCAACGCCATCGCCGTCTTCGTCATTTCCTACATCGGTTCAGGTCAGCTAAGCCAGGTGGCTACGGTCGTGGGCGTCTGCTTCGGATTCGCCTCCAGCTCGTTCTTCGTGAGCATGATGAGCATGGATTTCCCAACCGACAGAGAGAACGGAAAACGGACCACGATCGTGACCCATCCCCGGCTGAGATGGTGCATGTACTACCCACTGACGGGTCTGTTCTTTACCATTGTTTCCGCCCCATTGATAATGGATGCCCTCCCACCGTTCCCGGCAGCGGCATTCCTCGGGGTGACGGTCGTGGTCTTCGCGCTCTTGGCACTGCTCGGCTCAAAGGTGGACAGGATCAGGCTGGATTACCTGGCAGGGAGGACCTCGAACATGGAAGGGGCGACCGGGGCGGGCAGATTGTACCAACTTTACCTATCGGTCGTCTATGCTCTTTCGCTGGCGGCCCTTTTCGCATACCTGAGGATGTGATCTTATGGGACTCGTAAAAGCAACCGGACCAAGCCGAGAAGCCGCCATTGTTGAGCCGATGATGAGGAGATGCTCCTCATATCCCGTCTACCTGGAAAGGATCAAGCCCGCCATCGATGAACGGATCATGCGATCGGTCTGCAATGATGCGAATGGTGCATTGGACCGAAGGCTGGAGAACCCTTTGAGGCAGGGGAAGAGGATGAGGGCGGGATTGCTCATGCTCATATTCGAAACGTACGGTCAGGAAAGATACCGCGATATGGCCCTCGACCTGGCATCGGCCATCGAGATCGCCCATGCCGCCAGCCTTATAGTGGATGACATGCTGGACGAGGATGTGACCAGGCATGGATCGCCGACCATGCATATCACCGCCGGGCATAAGAGCGCCATACTGGGCACCATCGGTCTTATCTCCTATCCCTACCAGATCACTTCCAGATATGGTGAGGAATACGTCCTGGGCATGGCCAGGACACATCGGGCCATGGTTCAGGGGGCCAGCCGCGAAATGCGTGGCGCACCTTCTGTCGGTGTGAAGGAGACCTATGACGGCATAATCGAGATGAAGACCGGCCAACTGTTCGGACTGGCCGCCCGCTATGGTGCGTTGGTGGCCGGATGCACCCCCGAAGTGACGGAGATGTGTTCTGAGTTCGGGAACCTTACCGGCAGGGCGATGCAGATCGCCGATGACGTGACCGACCTGGAAGCATTGTTGAACGGAAAGAAGGCGGGCATCAGAGGATCCGAGGCGATACTGCTCAGATGCTGCCTCGGTCGGATCGGGGAACCGCCGGAGGAGGTGGAACGTGACGTTGGCGGGGATGTCGGTCCATTGGACAAGGCGCACCGTCAGGACATAGAGAAGGCGCTTGGCGGATACCTTGAGGCTGCCATCAAGAATGCCGTGGGGGCGGTCCATAGGCTCATGGAAGGGATCGGACCTCAGGTTCAGGATAATGGCAATCAAAAATTACCCGAGCTGGGCAGTGTACCGGCCGAGATCGCGGCGATGGTGCTCAAAGAGGCCAAATGATCCTGACCGTCCGTTCTGTCAGCAAGGACCTGACGAAGAGAACATCTCAAAGAAAAAGAGGACAGGCTGCCATTCCGACATGAGCTGGTCGGTCGGTTCGATCAAACCCGCGTCCAGAACCGCATGAATAAACCGGCCAGAACGGTTCAGATGTGTCCAGTGCCTGAGGTGCAGGTCTTTTCGGACCGACCCTGTCATTGACGGTTCAACGGTACGCGATGACCGTGGCGCCGATGTCCTTCTCCACCTTCTGAAGTTCCTTAACTTGACCATTGGACAGTTCCGCAAACTCCAGGGGCTTGTAGGCCATGAGGACCACTCCGAGCTCCTTCTCGAGGGAGTTGATCTTCTTTATGTCCGAGGCAGAAACGTCGGCTAGCTTGTTCAGGCAAACCATTTTTTCACCTATGGGCTCATGGCCAGTCGTATTATTTTAACCTTATTTATCTGGTCCATACATCCAACCTGAGAACTAGTGAATGACCATGTGGCATGTTACAACGACACAAGGTTTAACAGAACCCTTGCCTTGCCTTCGTGCAGGAACGATGGCAAATATTCCGGAGACCGACGAGGGCAGGAAGGATCGGTACCTCATACTGGTGGTGGTCCTAGCTGGAGTGTTCATGTCGGTGCTCGACGGGGTGGTTGTCACCATCGCGCTGCCGAGCATCACCTCCTACTTCCGAGTCGGAGTGGCGGAGTCCCAATGGGTGGTGACCACCTATCCGGTCATCGAGACGGCTTTCATCATCATCTTCGGGAAGGTGGCCGAGCGCACCGGCAAGGCCAAGATGTTCACTGGGGGGCTGGTCCTCTTTACCGTCTCATCACTGATGTGCGGAGTATCTGGCTCATTGGAACTGCTGATCCTATTCCGGGTGGTCCAGGGCATGGGTGCGGCGATGCTGTTCTGCATCGCGGCGGCGATCCTTTTCCAGGTGTTCCGTCATGAGGACCGAGGTAAGGTCATGGGACTCCTCGGGTCCGCGGTGGCGGTGGCCATGCTGGCAGGTCCGGCCATCGGCGGCTTCATCGTAGGAGGGCTGGGATGGCAATACATCTTCTGGATCAACGTACCGGTGGGAGTGTTCGCCGCCGCTCTGGCGTTCAAGACCCTGCGGCTTAACGAGATGGTGGTTAGGCATCTCAGGATGGATTATGCAGGTTCTGTGCTATGGATCATCGCGATCGTGACACTGATGCTCACCCTGGGCGAAATGGCGTCTGCCGGTGAGGTCACCGTGACCGCCTTGGCCTTCATGATCGCCTTCGCCTTATCATTGATCGGTTTCACTTTCTGGGAGAAACGCGCGCCCTATCCGTTGTTGGACATCTCGGTATTCCGGGTGAGGGCATTCACCTTCGCCGGATTGAGCATGGCCATGTTCTTCATCAGCTCCAACATCGTCTCGGTGGTCGGTCCGTTCTATTACGAAGGAGTGCTGGGTTATGGCCCTGAGACGGTGGGTCTCATCTTCATGATACTGCCGGCAGTGATGATCTTCGGTTCGCCGATCACTGGCAGAATGTATGACCGGACGCATTCGCGGCATTACAGCCCGATAGGGCAGATAATCCGGGCCGGATCCCTGTTCCTGCTGGCCCTGGGCGTCTTCTGGCAGGATCTGATCACCATGCTGCTGGCATTCGCCATAATGGGAGGAGGCAGCGCTCTTTTCAAGAGCGTGAACGACACCGAGGTCATGATCACGCTGCCGAAGGAGAAGGCGGCGGTGGCCTCGAGCGTCTCGGCCACGTTCCGAAACCTCAGTATTCCCATCGGGACCTCGCTGGGCACCATGCTGCTGGTCTTCCAGATGGGGAAAGCGGACCTGACTGGAACGTTGGGATCGGAATTATCATCCAATCTAACAGCAGCGGCGACCGTTTCGGTCCTGGTTGCCGGTTCGCTTTCGCTGGCAGGAGCGGTCATTTCATATCTGGGAAATCGCAGGACTATTGAACCGTGAAGCTATTTGGATCACGATCGTATAAATGAAAAAAGAAAGAAACGGTCAGGCAAGAGCCTGTCCCGCTGGTTGTTTGAAGATCACTTCAGTATGCCCATCTTGAGGGCTCCGCCGGCCAGACCGACCATGCCCGCGGCGACGAGGAATCCGCCGTCAATACCGATGCTGCTGCCGAAACTTGCCGCCAGTCCCCAAAGGAAGAACAGAGCCGATATCCCGAGCATCACATAGGTCATGATGTCGTCCATGCCCTTGATCAGGTTGGGCATGATGACCATGGCGAGCATGAACAGACCTGCCAGGATGGCTATGATCCCCAAGAGGATGTAAGCTCCGGGAATGAACCTGACGGAGAGGTAGCCTAGATTGTCGAACCCTGCTCCCAAGAGCAGCACTCCTGAGAACAGGAACAGTATCTCGGTCAAACCCACGCTCTTTACGGTCGCCACTCGGGCCGGCCTTGGTGGCGGCTGCGGTGGGTAGTATTGCTGCGGTGGGGGCTGCTGGTACTGCTGCTGCGGGGCCGGCTGTTGGTACTGCGGTTGCGGGGCAGCTTGCTGAGTACTGTCCCAGTTGCCTGGCGTTAGCAACGAAGCACCGCAGTTCGGACAGTGCACCGCGTCGCTGACGATATTGTCCATTCCACAATTACTGCATTTCATAGGGAAAACCTCATTCCTCCAGCGTTGGATTGGTGGATGGGGGTTAATAGTTATCGGATAGGCCGTGTCAACGACGATCGAGCAGGACCTTCACTTCTTGAACATCTGAATCGGGATGCATATCTCGAACCTGGCCCCCTGACCGTATGTTCCATTCTCCCTGATGGTTATCCCGGTGATGGCCAATATCTCCCTGGAAAGGAAAAGTCCGAGGCCGGTCCCTTTGCCGAACCCTTTCGCGAATATCTTCTCCTTTTCCTCGTCCGGTATACCTGACCCCCTGTCCTCATAGATGAGGTTCATAACGCCGTCCGCAGATTCGCATCTGATGCTGATCAAAGTGGGTTTACCGGAGTATCGGACCGTGTTCTCGATCAGGTTGTTGAACACCTTAGGTAACATCGGATCGGCATAGATCGAGAGCCTGGCCGCCTCCTCGCTGATCTTAATGTCCTTGGCCAGTGGATTGGGGCGCACAGCATCGGCTACCATCTGCCACTGTGGGGCGGTGCTTCCCATGTCCTGGTATTCCTTGGTGAAACGGATCTGGTCCAGGATGTTCCGGCTGCTGTTATCCACCTTCTGGAGCATGGCTGAAATTTCCGGATCGGGGACCTTCATACGAACCAGGTCCAAATTGCCCCGGAGCACGGATATCTGATTGGTGATGTCGTGCCTCGTTATGCTGTTCAGCAGGCTGAGCTTCCGGTTCGCCCTTTCGAGGGCCACCTCTGCCTTCTTCCGATCGGTGACGTCCTGGTTGGCACCATACAAATGGAATGGGCGGCCCTGGGCATCCCTCTCCACCTCCACGCAGACGATGAGGTCCCTCACCTGACCGTCCCGGCGGACCATGCGGTGTTCCAGCTGATTGACGCCTATGGGAGAGAACAGATTGATCTCTATGATCTTGGCGACCCGGGGCCGGTCCTCAGGATAGACGAAGTTGTTGGTGTAGTCGTCCACCTTCATGAGATAACCGCCCTCCGCCTCTGCCGTCGTTCCGTAGAGCGAATAGAATGCGTCATTGAAAATGAACCGGTCCTTTTCCAGGTCCATGTCCCAGTAGACCAGCTTGGCCAGGTCCATCGCCACCGCCAGCTTGTGCTTGGCCGCCCGCAGGTCCTCCTCCGCGGCGGAGATCTGCGAATAGGAGGCTATCAGCTCATCGTTCTTCTCACGTATCTCCATCTCGGCCTTCTTCCGTTCCGTGATGTCCTGGAGAACGCCGAAGACGATCCTATTGACGGGATCGTATTCCGCCCTTGAATAGACCTCCACTGTTCTTCCATCAGAAGTGCGTTTGATCTTGAACTCGATATCGTAAGGTATGCCCTTCTGGATCAGATCGGCCATCGCAGTATCGAGCTGCGATCGGTATTCGGGCAATGGTATCTGCTTCACAAGCTCGTACGACTCATGCTTCCATTCTGTGCCATAGATCATCTTGGCACCCGACGATGCGAACATCTCTTTGGTGTCCAGGTGGAGTTCCCAGTGCCCGAACCCGGCGATCTCTTCTGCCCGGGTCAAGCGACTTTCGCTCTGCTTCAATGCGATGGCCGCCCTGCGCCTCTGAGCGGCCTGATCTATACGGTGTGCCAGTTCTGTGAACTGAGGGGTAGGGAGGCCACCTTTCTGCAAATAGGAATCGACACCCTCGTTCAGTGCTTGTATGACCACCTCCTCCCTTCCCTTTCCCGTGAAAAGGATGAATGGGATGTCGTTACCGGACCTTCTGAGTGTTCTGATGAATTCTAGCCCGTCCATTTCCGGCATCATGTAGTCAGAGACCACCACGTCGATGTCCCCCTTCTGGATCATCTTGATACCGTTGAAGGCGCTTGTGGTCGTCTCCAGGACGATCTCTCCGGAGGATTCCAAGAACTCTTTGGCCAATTCCAGGAGGGGCTCTTCATCATCGACGTAAAGGACCTTGATCATCAGTCGTTCTCTCTTCTGAATCGGCCGTTTCGGTTCATAAAACCTCATTCCCAATAATCAAAATACCGAACTGACCCGCGTCCTGTTGTAATACCAGATGTGCAATTGACCGAAGGTTCGGAGAATTCCAACGTAATTTGAGTAACATTCCTGACGAATGGATAGCATGTCCGGATCTCGGTCGATCGTTTCAGAACGGCTCGAAAGGGCTTCCATGCTCAGCCAGCATAACCTGGATGCTGGGTGCTTCGGCCAACCTTGCCTTGAGCTCCGCGATCGGCGTCCTCAGGTTATGCATCGGCACCACGATCGGTGCACCGATCGCCCTTGCAGCCTCGGCCGCCGCTTCCACATCCATCGTGAACGTACCGCCGATGGGAAGCAATGCCAGGTCAACATGACCGAGCTGCCTCATCTCCGGAATGAGATCGGTGTCTCCAGCATGGTAGATCGTCCTTCCCTCGATGGTGAGCAGATAACCCACGCACTTCCCCTTCTTGTGAAAGATGTGGCCTTTGAGACCGAGGTTGTACGCGTAGACCGCTTTGAGCTTGACCCAGCCCAGGTCATGTTCCTTCCCCGGTTCGGTGACCACGACATTTCTCAACTGTCCCGATCTCCCTGCGACCTTGCTGGGCGCTATGATGATGGTGGAGTCGCCGGCGAGCGCTGACACGGTTCCCTTCTGGAAATGGTCACCATGTGCATGCGTGACCAGCACCAGGTCTGCCTTGTCGTTCAGCTCAGGTCCCGGAGCATGTCCTTTGGGAGAATATGAGGGATCGATGTGGATGATCTTGCCGCCGGCCCTTATACGGAACCAGGAATTGCTCCCCTCGACCCAAGTAAGCTCCATGAGTATCTTCCTGGTCATGATTGGTCGATTCATTATATGAAAGTCGTCCGCACCTTCAGAGATTATTTATCGCTTGTTGTGCCCTTGACCGCCACAACAGGACGCACCAACATGGACGAAGAGTTGCTTTATCAGACCATATTCAAGAGGAAATCGATCAGAAAGTATGAACTTGCCCCGTTGGACAACGGCACGATGGAAATGATACTTTCAAGGATCGCCACGTTGAAACCTATGATCGCCGGGATCAGGACCGAGATAAGGATGCTGAAGGGCGAAGAGGTCAAGGGGATGTTCAGGGCGGACGCCCCTCATTACCTGGCCATCTACTCGGAGGATAAGGAAGGATTCCTGGCGAACGCCGGCTTTATCCTGCAACAGCTGGACCTCTTCTTCAGCGCCAACGGGATCGGCTGCTGCTGGCTGGGCGGTAGCAAACCGACCAAGAAGGTCGAACCGCTGGCAGGCCTGGAGTTCGTCATCATTCTGGCGTTCGGAAAGCCCACTGAAACGCTTCAGAGGAACAGCGTGACCGAGTTCAAGAGGCGGGCTCTTTCGGATATCTCCGACATAAAAGGAATGGACGATCTCATGGAGCCGTTGCGTTTGGCCCCTTCGGGAATGAACAATCAATCCTGGTATTACCGCGGGGACGCGAACCGGATCGACGCGTACTATGCAAAATCGATGATGGCCGATCAAATGAACCAGATCAACCTGGGCATTGGTCTGTGCCATCTCTGGCTGTCGGCGGTGCACTTCAAGAAGGAGATCGAATTCCTCATCGAGAGGCCGGATGAGGGCCGCACCCCGAAAGGATACCGGTATGTGGTCTCGGCGAAGATGCATTAGCCGTTGCATCTTCGGAGTTGATCGATCGAGGCGGGCCCTTTGAGGCTCTGGACAATTTCCTTTACCCCTTTTTTTTATTGACAATAGTAAATTAAGGGCAAAGGTTCAAGATTCTTTCGTGCATATCTTTTCAGAGGATGTCATGAACGACTGCATTCGGAAGCCCCGGCTCCTTCTGGTGGAGGACAACCGAGGGGACACTTTCCTAATCAAAGAGATGCTCCGGGACACCGGGATCGAGCTAAATATCACGGTGGCAGAGGACGGTCAGAAAGCGTTGGAGATCCTGGACCGTGCCAACGGGAATACGGAAAGACCTATCGACTTCGTCATACTGGACCTCAATCTGCCCAAGGTCAACGGGTTCGAGGTGCTGTCCTACATGAAGAGAATGCACGGGATGAGGGACATACCGGTCGTCGTCATGACCGGGTCCTTGAACAAGGATGACCGGATCAAGGCCACCTCGATGGGGGCGACCAACTTCCTTATCAAACCGTCCTCGAACAGCGAGTTCGAGGCTATCGTCGATTGGATGAAGGGAACGCTGATCGGTCTGGACAGGACCTCGGCGGAGAAGTGTCCGCCTGGGGTCAATGAGCTCAAGGCATGTCCAGGTGACCGATCCGTTCCGTACAGGGGATCGTCAAGGCCCACCGACCGGTCCGATGTGAACGATAGAACATCGAATCCTAACGGCCGTTTCGGTCCATTTTGATGATCAGTTGGACGATCACTTAACCGCCTGGTGCCCTGACCTCTAATCCTCATGAACCGTGCTTGCTGCAAGCTCCTTGGTCATCGCCAGGCTCTGCTGCAGTATCTCCGGGGTCCCCAGCCTGCATTCATGCCTGAGGTTCAGCTCGACCGCGAACTGCTTGGAGAGCGCCACATACTTCTCGATGTCACCAAGGCCATCGTCGATGAAAAGGACGCGGGAGTAGCCGTCGAACATCTTCTGCAGGTACCAGTCAAGGGAGATCCCCAGCTCCTCGTAGTTTGGCATTTGTTCGCGCATCTTCTTCTCGAACCATTCGCGGTTCATTAGGGCAAAGTAAGGGGTGTGGTACATGGTACCGGCGCACTTCTTCCGCTCGGCCGCATATTCCTCCGGCGTTATGAGCACCCCGATGCAGTCATCGCCCCTGAGCTGGATCGTGGGGACCTTCAGCTGCTGGGTTATGTCCTTCAGCGAATTGCATATCCCGTAACCGAGGAGGACCGCGTCCACTTTGCCCTCCAGGGAGTTCACCTTTTCGATGACCTTCTTCTTTAGCTCCTCCGGGTATTCGTGGAGTCCGAACTCCAGGTATTCCTTGTAGACGATGTCTTGGTCGTCCTTGATCAAGGGTTCGAGGTTCCTTTCGAACGTTTCGCAGGAGATTATGCCTATCCTCATTTTCTCAACCTCTGCTTTCGCGATTGATGATAGGTCTCCGAAATATTAAAGTATTATCATGGCATATTATTCTATTACGATGGTCTTTCATGCAGGCAGATGATATCCGGGAACAGATCGAGGCGCTCCGCCAAGAGGTGCGCGGGCTGAGCAATTCCATACTCAACCTAAGGCAGGACGATATGCGCAAGGTGTTCGGCGACCAGATCAGACCGGTGCTGATGGACCGGATAGAGCGCCATTATTCCCGTTTGACGATTTCCGAAATTCAAGCAGCCACCCCCAGGTCCTCCCTGACCGAGCTGGTGGACCAGACGATCGCCACCTTCCAGCAAGAGGGAAGATCGAGAGCGCTGGACAAGGTCGAGGAACTCGAGAAGGGACTGGCCCATGGCGACAGCCGTTTCGAAGCCGAGCTCATAGCCCAACTGAGAGAGTATATCCAGTTGTCGGAGACGATATTCAACCAAACTGTCCCCGAGGTCCAGGTCGAACGGGACGCAAGGAACGGCTTAGGGTCGAGATCGATCTCCCCGGATTCGTTCGAAAGGTTACTTGCCCCTCTTTCTAACGCCAAGCGCGTCCAGGTCATGATGCTCCTTTCCAGGGAGAGCAACAGCCTGGCGGAGCTGTGCAAGGAGCTTGAGCTGCAAAAGGGACATCTGCAGTTCCACCTGAAGGCGCTGCTCGATGTGAACTACATCCGTTTCGACCGGAAGAGCCGGCTCTATTCCATGACGCCCCGGGGGACGATGGTCCTGGAACGGGTCGCAAAACTGATGGATGACCTGATGGCGTTGCCTTGATACGATCCGATAGAAAGATGCCGGCTTTAAGCTCACGCCGCTCGGGACGATGGCATTGGATGGATCCGCAGCTCAACGGAATCCATTTCGCCGGCAAACACCCGGACTGGATGGACCTCCGAGCCCATACCGGCACGGCGATCCGTTCCAAGGTCGATCGGTCTCAGGCAATTACCATCTCTGGCATCAGGACCCGGTCTATGACGTGGACAACACCGTTGTCGCACTCGATGTCCGGCTGGACCGCCAGTGCCTCCCCGATCCTCAACCCCTCGCTCCTGTCCGCGTTGATCCAACCTCCGTTCTGAAGTTTCACGCCGCTCCTGATGGTATCGGCCTTGTGCTTTCCGTTCATGGTGTGGCCTTTGACCAGTTCGGCGGCGCTGTTCCGGTCTCTCAGCAGTTCGTCCATCTTTTCCTTCAGGGCCCCTGCAAACGCCTCGTCCGATGGGGCAAAGAGGGTGAAATCTCCGCCTCTCACGAAGGTATCCCTCAAGCCGGCTATGTCGATCGCTTCCACAAGGGTCGTGAAGTTCCCGTTCTCTTTCAGTGTGTCGTATATGTTCTTCATGACAAACCCTCGTGTTTCTCTTGTACCTAGAGGTATTAATTCTTGTTTCACGCTGGGGGCGCGTTCCTGGGCATAACGAGGCTTTTCCGGCGCTCCTGGCATGTCCGAACCTTCGGCCGTTGGTCGTGTACGGCCAAGCGGTCATCTATTAAGGGTTAAAACGTGATTGAGTGCGCATTGATGGGTCGTCATAACGGGAGAGGGAACATGTCGAAAGTGATCTTGATAACGGGGTGCTCCAGCGGCATCGGCCATGCCACGGCGCATTTCTTCGCGGACGAGGGATGGAGCGTGGTGGCGACCATGCGCCACCCGGAGCAGCGGCAGACCGACCTGAAGGGCATGGACAATGTCGACCTGCTGCATCTCGATGTCACGGACCTCGGGTCGGTCAGGGACGCGGTCCGGAGAACGATAGAGAAGCACGGGAGGATAGACGTCCTGGTCAACAACGCTGGTTACGCCGTGGAGGGCGTGTTCGAGGCAACGACACCGGAACAGGTCCGAAGGCAGTTCGAAACGAACGTTCTCGGGCTCATGGACATCACCAGGGAGGTCATCCCGATCATGAGGGCCCAGAATGGCGGTACCATCGTCAACGTCTCATCGATAAGCGGCAGGATCGGCGCTCCGCTACACTCCGTCTATGACGGGGCCAAGTTTGCCGTGGAAGGTTTCTCGGAGGGGCTGCAGTATGAGCTGCGCCCGTTCAACATCAGGGTCAAGCTCATCGAACCGGGCGTGATCAGGACCGATTTCTATACCCGGTCCATGGACTTCGCGAAAAAGGAAGGCCTGACCGAGTACGATGCGATGGTGACAGCGGAGAAAAAGAGCGCCGAGCAGAAGATAAGGGTCGGTTCACCGCCGGAACGCATCGCCCTGTGCATCTTCGAGGCGGTCAATGACATGAACTGGAAGCTGCGCCACCACGCCGGCAAGTACTCAGGGCTGATGCTGGCACTAAGAAGGATCCTGCCGGACCGGGCGTTCTTCGCGCTCATACGGCGCTCTTCTCTGCCGAAGAAGTGACCTGCCTAGGTGAGTTCATGGCCTTTCGGGCAGACGGTCCCCGCAATCGGCACAGGGCCCGAAGTACTCGATGGCACAGGCGAACGGCCGGGTCTCCGGAACCCGCACCGGCCTCTCGGCCAGGATATCGTCCAGTGCATTCCTCAGGTCGTGGACGGTCACCAGGTCGGGGTCCCTCGAATCATCGATCCTTCCCCGATAGCGGATGAGCCGTTCCCGGTCCAGCACGAAAGCGTGCAGGGTCACCAACGCCCCGTACGATCTCGCGAGGTCCTGGCTCTCGTCCTTCAGATAGGGGAAGGTGAAGCCCCTCTCCTGGGCGATCCGCACCATCTCCGGATATGTCTCCGTGGAAAAAAGATACTGGCTGTCGGAGTTCACCGCTACCAGCTGGACCCCTCGTCCGCCATAATCACGCTGGATGGAGTTCATCCTATCCGTGTAGACACGGGCGGTGGGGCAGCGGTTGGCCATGAACATGATCACCAGCACGTCCTTGCCGTCGAACGAGGAGAGCGAGTATTCCTTCCCGTCGACGCCTCTCAGACCAAAGAAATCGGGCGACCGGGTCATGAGCTGCATTGGATATTGGAGCGGCGGGAGGGTCATCGGGTTCCGCCCTAGTCCTTGAACATCTCAGGGTGCTGCTTGATCACGCCATCGGACAGTGTGTCCGCTATCACCATCGCCTCGGTGAAGATCTCGTCGAAGGTCTTCACGTCGTCGTCCCAGTTCTTGGTCAGCCTGGCCACCGCCTCGTTCTTGGTCAGCTTCAGGTGCAGGTAGAGCAGGTCGGCGACATCCTTCTTCGGCCAGTTGGGGTTGGCACTGCTGAGGAAGGCGGCGATGTCGTCGGCATTGGCGGTCCATTTCTTGTCGTATTCCGCGAACTTGGCCGTGTCGTTCGCCTTGGCCGCGGCGACCAGGTCGACGGCGATCATGATATGCTGCTTCAGCAGCCCGGTCAGCTTCTCTCCGGCGTCCTGGCCATAGACCGGGACGATAGCGTTGCCGATGTCGTCCTGATTCCTCAGGAGCCTCCCGGCGGCGGCATTGGTGTCGGGAGCGCCGTCCACGGCCGCGATGATGTACAATCTGGTCCAGAAAACATGGTCTGACCAAAGCTTTCGCATTCCTTGTCTGAGGGAAAATCCGGGTGTCATGCTGTAAAATACTTCATGAGCGCCCTAAAGTAATTATGGGAAGGAATCAAGTGCGATGAACTGGCAACACCTGAGAATGATTATTAGATTTAGAGGCACCGTCAGCCATACCCATGATGATAGGTGCTATTTCTTCATCCTGGATTCGAGCCTAAGGAACTTCTCCGGGTCGTCGTCGAACTCCTCTTTGCACATCTTGCCACAGAAGTAGAATCTTCTCCCTTTGTACTCGGAGAAGAACTTGGCCGTCCGCTCGTCCACGTTCATACCACAGACCAGATCGATCGCCATGCTATCGGAGTATCCCACCGGAGCGCCTGGCTATTAAACGTTTTGAACGTTTGGTCTATGCTTCATCTTTTCTGACGAAAAGGAGCTTGTTGCCTGATCGGGCGGGTGTTAAGTCTCGTTCGGCGCTCATCGCGGCCGAAGAAGTGAACGGCGGCGGTCACTCTATCTTTCGCTTCAGGGTCGCTTCCATCCAGAGGAACTTTTCCGGTTTCTCGTCGAACTCTCCTTTACACATTTTGGTACAGAAGTAGAATCTCCGTCCATTGTATTCACTGAAGAATTTCGCCTTCTGCTCGTCGACGTTGTTGCCGCAAACCAGATCGATCGCCATGCTAATCGATCGTTTTTAGCCTGCGATGGATGTTAAATGTTTCGTTGGACGACCAACCATAGGAATACGCCTTCATCATAGGTAGAATTGCCAGAAGCAGTGCCGGAAGAAAACGCCCAGACAGTCACTGATGAGGTGACAAACGCCCCCTTCCGACAATAAGACGATACCTGATCACCTTTTTATTAATGACGGTCGAGGACTCGCCACTTTATCCAGCTATATGTGCACGAAAGGACAACGTATCGAGGACGAGAAATACGTTAGGCTGGTCAGTGCAAGGGGGCATAAGAACCTCAAATTTTTTAAGGCAGAAGTATATCAAAGTGGGTAAACTCAAGGGGGGAAGGGATCGTGACAACAAAAGGGAACGGAAAGCGATTAACCAGGCGAGAGATCGAACGAATAGATGCGGCCATAAACGGCGGCATGACAGTTCAGGACATGATAGCGGACGGCACGATACCATCGGCCAAAATGGACGATACGGTCGAACGTTACAATCTAAAACAACCGGGCGATTGAAATAGTATGCATCGATTCTCGCATTTTTCGCAGAAGTGAAGAATAATCACTGCCGCTGTCCGCCGAGCCGACAGTCTGCATGAACTGGCCGAACAAATGGGCGAAATGACGCGAATATTGTAGAAGGAAAAGGTATCGATGGAACAGCGGATCGCTGATGGCCGGTCGTGTAGCCTTGTTTGCGTTGTGCGGGGCTCGCTGATTAACTAATGGGATCATGTCGACGTAGGACTGATCGTCAGCAGGAAGTGGCGAAAAGGGTTTGAGTGTGAGATCGTTCAGACCAGGGATGCGGCCCATTCCCTGATCTCGTCCCATTTTCGGAAATCGTACGGTTTGGACGGGTCCGCTCCACGTTCCTCGATGGTCTTCCTGGCGTTCTTCATGATCGCCTTGACCAGGAAGCCATACTGCTCGAAGTCCATGACGCCGCCGAAGAGCGCCGTCGAGATGGGCTCGATGCCGTACTTGGTGCCGACCTCGGTGACGTACTTTCTCTTCCATTCCGCGGCCTGTTCCTTCTTGAACTCCACGTCCCCGCAGCAGGCGAAGAGGGCTATCTTCCGACCCTTCATTTCGTCCCTGTTCTTGTCCAGGAACCGCAACGATTCCTTAGACCAGGAACCGGCCATTATGCCGCTGCCGACGACCACGAGCTGGTAGGAGGAGACAGTCTCGTTCTTCCTCGAACGGAGGTCCAGGACCTCGGTGTCGATGCCGTTCGAACGGAGCACGGTAGCGATCTCGTTCGCCACCGCCTCCGTCGAACCATACCTAGTTCCGAACGCCACCAACGCGTTCATCGACCCTCACCCCGGCGACGAAGTCGTTCCGGACCAGGAAGAGATAGCCGATGAACACGACCGGCAGGATGATACCGAGCAGCGCCGTCGGCTGCACCGCGAATATCGCCCAGACGTCGAACACTATGGTTATGGCGCTGATGCCGATAGTACCGATGTATCCCCATCTCCTTCCCTCGAACAGCCCGTAGGTCAGCACGATCCCGCCGATCCCGAGCAGCAGGAACATGACGTTAATGAACAGCTCCACGTCCGATGATACGGCATGCTCGGTAGCCGGCCACCCGTTCTGCAGAACGACTCCCAGTATCCCAAACCTCAATGCGCTCTGGACCAGTGCGAGCACGCACACCGCCAGCAATCCCTTCTTTCTGTTCTCCGTGATCGTCATTTGATTTTCACCTATATGGGCGAAGGAAGGCGGGGTTGATGAGCTCGCGTCAAATGACCGGACGAAGATATGGAACAAGGACGGGGAAGAAGTACCGGTTCTTAGTAGAAATCCGGAAGATGTGGTAATGGACGGTTCAGCCAGTGCTCTTGCCCGAAATCTTGGGCGAGGCGAGCATCTCCTTGAGATAGGAAGTCCGATGGTCCTCGTAGTAGTAGATCGCCTGCAGGATGTTCGGAACGACGGAGACGAACACGCCCTCCTCTTCCAGCTCCTGGCATACCCGGTGCGTCTCCCGGTTGTTGTGCGTCCAGAGGGTTATGATCAGCTGGTTCGGGAGATTGCTGAAAGACATCGTCCGGATGACCCCGGCCGACAGCCTCTTGATCAGGGTGAAGGCCACCTTCTCCTTCTACACATCCTCCCGTACCGTCAGGTGGATGTTGGTGATGGGGTCGGGCTGAGAATCCAGGCGCCAGTGGATGGAATGGACGATCAGGCCCTGCTCGGTCATCCGGTCCAGCCGTTTCCGGGCCGTCTTGACGGTGACGCCGACCTCCTCAGCCACGTCCTTTATCGGCCGGCGGGCATCCGATTCCAGCGCCTTGACGATGCGCAGGTCGAGGTTGGTGAACGCATCCCTTGGTGACGGAGAAGGTGTTGGCAGGATGCCCACCTGCACCTCGTGCATGATGGCCTCTCTCTGCACCATGGAGACGAAACGGGCCATGTCGCTCGCGTCCCTGACCAGGCCATGGATGTAGACGAAGTTGCCGCTGGCCACGAAGATCACGGCAACGTTTCGCTCCTTCTCCAGTCTCGCCGCCAGCTGGTCCATGGAGGTAGCGCGGGACCAGCCGAAGACCACGACCCACATGTTGCCATGGTAGCGCTCGCTGATGTAGGTGCCGGTGTGGGTGATGATGCCGGCGTCCATCAGCTCCTGGACGCGGTGATGGACGGCCTGAGGGGTCAGCCCGAGGGACTTCCCTAGATCGGAATAGGACATCCTGGAGTTCAGCATCAGGCTGCGGCCGATGGCGATGTCGATCTCGTCCACGGGTCCGATATCGGATGTGGGAATATTAAACAAGTGGACACAACGATAATTGTCCTGGCATCAACGATCTAGTGAATTAGGAAAAGACGGAAAGGGTTTGTATCACCTCTCGACCCGTAGCGAGTGTCTTAGAACTGTTTCCTCCTGAACAGGACCGTTGAGACCAGCAGCGACACTACGATGTAACCGATGAGCACCATTGCCGCTCCGGTCTCGGAGGGGACGAATGTCGTCGACGACATATCCCCCATCAGAGTGGTGTGCGTGACTGGATAGGGGTCCTGCAGCGAGAACGATATCGTTCCCGAGGCATTCGACGCCAGGAAGAACGGGTCCACGCCCGACATCGACAGTAGCTGCGACACTATGGTCATCACCATCAGGAAGGTTAGCACGGTGGCGACGATGGCTGCGGTGTTCGTCTTCAGCAATGCACTGAACAGGAACGCCACCGCACATACCGCCGCCCCGTAGAGCATAGCGAGACCGAACGATATCAGGATCGCCCCCGGGATGGAACCGACTATCGCCAGGGACATAAGGCTCACGAGCACATAGTAGATGCCCAAGGCCACCCCTGTCATTATGATGCTGGACAGGTACTTTCCCATGAGATAGGTCGTTCTCTTCACCGGTTGGGGGAACATCAAAAGGCCGGTCCTCCTCTCGAACTCGGAGGAAAGGGCGCCGCTGGCGAACGCTACCGCCGCGATCAGGACGATTATCTCGATCCAAGTGGTATAGTTCTGGACGAAATCCACCGCGTTGCTCGAAAAGCTCAGGCCCAACGCGGGCATAGCGACCGTCATGAGGGCCAGGACCGCCATGACCAGTGCGATTATGCCGACGAATGCCCGACTCTGGAGATGCTTCTCCACTTCGTACCTGGTGGAGATCAGTACCTGTTCGAGATCGCTGGGTATATCATTCCTTGTGGTCATCCTGATCACCTCGATTCCTTGATCAAGCTCAGATACAAAGATTCCAGCGGGTTCCCCGAATCATAAAAGGCGGTGACCTTCACATCGGAATCGATGCTCCTGAGCAGGGCATTCCTTTCGTCCGGACCACCCTTGAAGTCCACCACTATCTGGTTATTGGAACAGACCTCTATGTCAATGACGCACGGAAGTTTGGCGTATAGCTTGACCCGGTCCCCGTCGATTTCCCTTATCGTCTCGATCTGCAACCTGACGGCGCCGCTGTTCTTCTTCATATCCTCGACCGATTGATGGAGCAACATCTTCCCGCGGTTCATCATCACCACGGAATCGCACAATCCGTTGACCTCGTTCAACAAATGAGAGGACATGAACACCGTAATGTCCTGCTTCTTCAGCGACATCAGGATGTCGCGGACCTCCACCATGCCCCTCGGGTCCAGCCCGGAAGTCGGCTCGTCGAGGATTATGATCGACGGATCGAACATGAGCGCCTGAGCAATCGCCACTCTCTGCTTCATACCCTTGGAGAACTTGCCGATCTTCTTTTTCGCCTCTTCATCCATCTTGACCATTTCCAGGACCTCTTTCGTCCTGCCGGGGATCTCGGCACGTTTCATACCCCGTAGCCTGGCAATGTACTCCAGGCTCTTCTCCGGCGTTAGGTATGGGTAGAACTCAGGCGTCTCGACCACCGCCCCGACCTCTGCCAATGCCCTCTTGGGATCGGCCACGACGTCGATCCCGTTCAGGTAGGCCTTGCCGGATGTGGCACGGGTCAGATTGGTAAGCATCTTGATCGTGGTGGATTTGCCTGCACCATTGGGTCCCAGGAAACCAACGAAACGGTTCTTCTGTATCTTCATCGAAAGAGAATCGACCGCGACGAAGTCCTGATATGTTTTAGTCAAGCCTTCAATCTCTATGACATCGCTCATCTGTTTCACCTTTGATCCTTTATCAGCGGACACTTTCGGTCCACGAGGTGCTCATCGTTAGAGATGTCTTAACCTGTTCCAAAACAATGGTCGGGGGCGTCGATCAGCCTGGGGATGAACTGATGGACAAGGACTGGGACGATCGCTCGGCGAATGCTGGACCCGTACCAAAAGTGTTCTATTCCCCGACCGTGTACCTTCCTCCCGTCCAAAGTCTCGGAGCGGATTCTCGCCTACCTTTGTTCTGGAACAAGGGATAAGGAGTGGTGCCATTCGACAGGACATGGGTGAAAGGCCATCGGCAGATCTTCAGAATACCGGTCCAGCAACATCATCATCCAGAACATGCTCGAGCGGATCATCCGGCATGACCCCCGGGAAGGAGGGATAGTGAAGACCCACCTCATCCAGGAATGCGGCCTGAAGGCCGCGACCGCTGAGAAGTACCTCGAGAAGCTGGAAGAGGCCGGTTACATCCAATCCTATGAGGAGGTGTGGGGCGAAAGGACTAGGATACGGTACCGCGCGCTCCCGTTGGGCGTGGAAAGGTACAGCTGGTTCCTGAGGATCAACGCCGAGCTCTACATCGGGGGAGGATTCTGATGGCTGGAGAGATCCTGCGTTCGATCGTCGATGCCGGCGAATCGGAGACGCAGAGCCACATGGAGTTCATGAGGAAGAGCATCGTGATGGACCTGCTCTTCACCACATTGATCATAGTGGTCGTATCGGCCAATATGCTGACAGCGGTCGATATGGGCGTGCCCCTGGACAACATCAGCCTGGTGCTATTCCTCAACCCGCCCCCGATGCTGTTCATCGCCCTGTCGATATCGGCCCTGGTCGAACTGTACATGCTAAGGAAATTGAGAAGGAGCCTGAGGGAGCTCTCGGAGGTCCGGTCGAACGGTGCCGTACCGGGCCAGACTCGTAAGAGCATGACCGACATCAACTATGGGATGGTGGAGGCTATGCAGAAATCGCTCAGGATATGGCCGGTCATCGCCATCCTGTTCGTCATCTATTTCATCGGGGTCGCCGAGAACGTCACCGAACTGACGCTGGGCATCACCTACTGGTCTATCAATTGGATCGCAGTGCTGAACATGTTCACCGCGTCCATGGCCGTCCTCTTCTTCTCCATCCAGACCCTTAGATGGCGGACCAGGAGGGGGAAGCTCAGAAAGCTGAGGCGGATGGAGATGACCATACTGGAAGAGCTTCACATCTGACGTGGTCGACGTTCAGAGCGCGACCAGCGCCTTGTGGATCGCGTCCTGCAGCTGTTTCATGGTGTACGGCTTCGGCAGCACGCCCTTGAATCCGTAGCTTATGTAGTTCGCGGTTATCGGGTCGTTCGAATAGCCGCTGGAGACGATGGCATTGACGTTGGCGTATCTTTCCTGGAGCCTCCTTATGGTCTCTCGGCCGCCGAGCCCGCCGGGAATGTTGAGGTCCATGATGACCACGTCGAACGGTTCGCCGGCCGCATCCGCCTGCTCGTATAGGTCGATGGCCTCCCCGCCTTCCTTGGCCGCCACCACCTGATGTCCCAAGGACTCCACCATGTTGGACAGGACGTCCAGCACGCTCTCGTCATCGTCCATGATGAGCACTTTGGCCGGACGTTCTAGCAGATATTTCGATCGGACCGCTGGGGCGTTGACGCATTCCGACCAGGCCATGAGGTAGACGCTGAAGTTCGAGCCCTTGGTCGAGGTGTTCATTACCATGAACCCGTCGTGCCTTCGGATGATGGAGTTGGCGATAGCAAGGTCGAGGCCCTGCTTCTCGTCCAGCTCTGAACCGTTGGCCGGGGAGCTATCGCTCTCCGACCTCTTCGATATCCAGTTGGGTGCCTCCATCTTCACGAGCACGTATCGGATAGGGGTGATAGAAGCGGCCTTGGCGTTGTCAATCTCCTGATAGGACAGGGAGATATCGAGCACGATGCCGGACGGCGCGCTGGTCTGGGCATTGGAGATCAGGTTCGAGAATGCCTGGCCTATCTGGACCTCGTCCGCGTTCACCATGTATCGTCCGTTCTCCGATGAGACCTGGACCTCGATCCTGGAACCGTCGGAGTATCTTATGCCGATGTCCCTCAGCAGGTCCAGCACCGAGATGCACCTTCTCACCGGTTCCCCTCCCCGGGCGAACGTCAGCAGCTGGTTCGACAGGTCCTTGGCCTTCATGGCCGCCACCCTTACTTCGTTGAGGCGGGCCTTCCGGTCGGCTTCCTCCAGTTCTACATAACTGAGCATCTCGATGTTGCCCAGTATCGATGTCAGGACGTTGTTGAAGCTGTGTGCGATTCCGCCGGCCAGCTGTCCGATGGAATCCAGCCGCTGCGCTTCGGAGACGGCCCTCTGCAGTCGGACCTCGTCGGTTATGTCACGGAAAGCGATGACGTATCCCATCACCCGGCCGGCCTTGTCCTTGACCGGAGCCGAATTGTATGAGAGGTCGCGCCGGCCATTGAGGTTGACCAGATCCCTTTCTGTTCGGAGACGCAATCGTTTTCCCGGGCGACCCAGTAGGATGTGAGGACCTCCTCCGTCATCGGGTCCAGTAAGGGAAGGACTTCACTTATCTTGAGACCGGTGATCTGACCGGCGAAGGCACATTTGTCCTCGGCTATCTGGTTGGCCAGTAGGATGGTGCCCTCGGTGTCGATGACTATCACCCCTTCCCCGATGCTGCGGATGGTGACATCCAGCCTCTCCTTCTCCTGGAACAGCTTCTCCTGCGCCTCCTTGGTCCGCTTCACCTCCTCCGCAAGACGCTCGGTGACGTTGGTAAGGTCCTTGGTGCGTTCCTTGACCTTTCCCTCGAGGTCGTTGGCATATGATCTCAGTGCCTCGATCATCCGGACCTTCTGGATGGACAGCAGGGAAAGGTTGGCGAGCGATTGGAAGGGCCCCATCCGGTCCTTGGTGAACCATTCCGGATCGGGATGGCCGAAGACCATGGCCCCGATGACCGTTCCATCCTCTATGAGTGGAATCACCGCCCAGGCCATATCGCCGTGGACGATCGTCCGGGGGTTCGGGTCCGCCTTGTCGACTACCGTGGAGAGCTCGAATTCCGGCGGAGTCCCCTTTTGAGCGATCGTTGTCATCTTTCCTGATGGGTCGAGATCATAGACGAGGGCCGAGGAGGCCTGCAGCCGCTCCACAGCCACGCCGCAGATGCTCTCCAGCGAGTCCGTGGCCATTTCTGAGCCGATGTTCTTCCGGGAAACGTCGTAGAGCGCTTCCAGCTCCTCCGCCCTTCTGGCCAGCTGGATCGTGCTCTCCTTCTGCTCGGTCACGTCATGGATCATTCCAGGACGTACCTTTCGGAGCCGGTCTCATCCGATATCGGTGTGGAGACACGCTGGACCCATATTGGCTTGCCGTTCTTGCGGGAGAAACGCGCGACGCCGTCATGGAAAGCAGGGGTCGAGCTCTGCTCGGGGATGATATCCGTCGTATGTACCACGAAATCCTTCAGGTTGGAACCTATAAGCTCGATCGAACTGGTGCCGAGGATCTCGTTCGCCTTTAGGTTGGCACGGATGATGAAACCGTTCTCGTCACTTTCGATGATGCCGTAGGGGGCACGCTCGATCATAACACGGATGCGACGCTCGATCTTGCGAAACGAGGCTTGCGAGGACCTCAGCGAATCGAAACCCTTCTTGACCAGGTAATATAGCAGAAGAGATGTCAGGATGATGAAGGCCAGGCCCTTGACGAGGGAGATGTTGTATCTCATTGAGGGGTCTTCGATCATGACATAGACGATGTTATCCGATAGGAATATCTAGATGGCGGAAACGACGAGATAGACCAGTACTATCTCTAGCGGTCTCTCGAACAATCTGCGTCTCGCCCGATCGGCGTTCGTCTTCTCCATTCCCCTTACCGGTCCTTACCGATTGTTACAGTATGGGAGGTCATTGCATATAAAAGGCCGATTGGGGCAGTTATCTTAGGAGTTTATATTGTTGATGATTTCTTTTAGAGTCAATCGTTTCACTATCTGGCATACGAGTGTTATGGAGTACTTATCATACCCAGAAAGGGCTATTAGAGTTCTTGTCTAGGTTGGATTGCTATTATGAAAGGCAATATATATAATTTATATTTATTATTAAATTTTCCTTTTTTGGTTACTATACCAAATTAATTTCTTATTGCAGCCAAAGCCTTTTCCAGAATATGAGAAGGAATCGGTTTCTCAAGTCTCCAAATTATACTAATTGGTTTGTTACCTTGATGACTTTCATAATTTGCTTTCCCTAAGAATGTATAAGATTCAGATTTAATATCTCTAACAAATAGTAATACTCTTCCACCCATCTTTCTATCCTTTATGTAGCGTTGTCCAGTTATCGAAGTATCACTTGTCTTGCTCTGACTCTGCCAATGGAATAGTCTATCACTTATTGCATAATCTTCATACATTGTTGTAGGCGAAAATTCTTTCTCACTCTTCTGCAAATTGATGAAAAATATGTCAAGGTCTCTTTCCTTAAAATAAAAGACCCCTTCACGTGATTCTTGACGATGATCAAACGAATTGACTCCTAACCCAGTTAATATTTCTTCTCTAGAATATGTACAATGTAAATCTAGAGCATTTTCATAACCAATATCCACAGTTTCGTCTAGAAATTTGATCTTATTATATCGATAATTTAGAAGTTGATTTAACTCCTCACAGAATACAGAATCCGCCTTGATTTTTTGAATAACTTTAATCAGGTCTTGGAATCCAACATCGACCGGTTTTTTATTGTAGAAATTGTAAAATAACATTAGAATCATTTTTTCTTGAATGGAGTTTATTGTTTTAATATCGTTATTTAACAAATACTTGATTGTGGAAATCCATCTTCTACTATCAATATGAGATAGTCTAAGAAATGCTTTGGAGTAAAATCCATTTTTTTCATTGTCTAGATCTTCTGTAAGAATTCCTGCCTCTTTGTACAAACCTGACAAAGTGCTTCTCGTGTAGATATCTCTGGGAGTCAGTCCGTAATAGTCTAAAAACTCACTATAGTGTACTCTATCACTTGGCTCTCCTTCATATGTTTTGATTTTATTGATTATGTTATTTTTATTAATTATAGCATTATGAATATTGTCCAATATATATTCCCTAGCTAACTTTTCTAGTT
>DASXVU010000030.1 GCA_036504055.1 Methanomassiliicoccales archaeon
TGAGAACAAAGAAGTCGGTACTAATGAGCCAGGCGAAAAGCGAGAATAGACCCGTTATTCGGTCAGAATTTGGGCAAGCTGGATAAAGAAGATGGCGGGCCCGATGGGATTCGAACCCATGGCCTATCGGTTAAGAGCCGATCGCTCAACCTAGCTGAGCTACGGGCCCCGCGGAATCGTGGTATCGGTTGAAAATACATAAACATATCGCCCGGCCGACCAAAAAATGTCACCGATCCATGGCAGGTTAGTGCATGCCATTGATGCTCGGTACGATCTCTATGGCCTTGCCGTTCTTCACCAGTTCGCAGCCGACCGATGCCGGAAGACTGACCACATCCTCCTTTGCGAAAACGTAGACCCTTGCCCCCACCGGCCATGAGGGAATGTCCTGAATGATCCGGACAAAGACGTTGAGACCGGACGCCGCGCCGCTTTGGCCGGCCGACCCGGGCACATTTCCTCTTGCCAGGGATTCCGCCTCCATTGTTGCCACCAACCCGCAGACCGAGTCGTCGGCCGACGTTCTCATCGGGACATAGCCCTGTCCTTCGATCGTTGCCGCCTTTACCACTTTCAACCGGTCGGCGATGTCGTCGAAGAAGTGTTTTTCCTCCTCGGTCAGCCTCGAGATGTCCACCTTGCCTCCGTTCGACTCGCGCAGCGCCATCAGCATCACCTTCTTCTGCCGGAACTGGAAGATCTGGTTCCCTTTCTGTGTGACCTTCTTGATCTCATTAGCCATGGACGACGCCTTCGTGGAGTAGGGGTCGCGCCTGATCTCGTCCTCGCTCTCATTCTTCATCCGCTCGATGTACTCGCGGAGGGACGGGTAGAAATCCTTTCTTATCTCGCTTATCTCGGTCGAACCCTGTTCCGTCCGGTATATCTTTGTGATATCATTGTAATTAAGGGGCGGCAGCTGACCGTTGCTCATCATCGGATAGATTTGGTTGATTGTATTTGAGGGTTCTCCAGCAGGATTTCTCCTCCTTTGATGATAGCCAAAGGGGAACCTTTTTTTAAGGGGCAGGAGCTTGCTCGCCCGTGGATTTCTCCAAGGCTGTCCGGGAGACCAAGGAGGGCACGGAGATCGACGTCATGGTCTCCCCTCACTCGAACTCGTCCGGAATCCAAGGCATCGATGAGTGGAGAAACCGCATAATCGTGAAGATCAGGGCACCGCCTGAGGCAGGCAAGGCAAACAAAGAGCTCATCGAACTCTTCTCGGGATTGCTGGGCACGGCCGAGTTGGGACGGGGGTCGACCAACCGCATGAAGACGGTCTTGGTCCGTAGGCAACGGGATGAGGTGCTCAGGATCCTGGAGGGTAAGGCATGATGCGCCGGCCGAAAGAGGCGTTGGAACAGCTCACGGCCATTCTGGATGAGCTGGAATCCAGACCTGAAGATGTGGTGCTGCTGGTAGAGGGCAAACGTGACCGGGGCGCATTGAACCTGTTGGGCGTGAGGGGAGAGATCATACAGGTTCAATCAAGCGACGGGATATTGGGCATAGCGGAGGACCTGGCGCTCAGGAAGAAGAAAGCCATCATCCTCACCGACTGGGATAGGAAGGGAGGACAGCTCTGCCTTTTGTTGAAGAACGCTCTGAGGGCGAACGCCATCGAGCATGAGGCGACCACCCGTTCCCGCCTGGTCCACGTGGTGGGAGGGGAGATAAAGGATGTCGAATCCCTGCCCTCGTTCTTCTCAAGACTGGTGGCCCAGGTCAATGGACCGGCCGCGGTCGAATCCTGAGCAATTATCTATTTATCGGCCCCGATGCGTAGTCGTTGACCGTAATGACCATCGACGGCAGGATGTTGAAGGAGCTGGGCATCGGGGACGTGGAAGCACTTTTCGCCGATATCCCGAAGGATATCCGGAAGGACCGGTTCGATCTGCCAGATGGTCTTGACGAACGCGAAGTGGTCAGGGCCATAAGGGAGATGCTGTCGGCCGACCTGAACTCGGAAAAGGCCCCCTGCTTCCTTGGGGCGGGGATCTACGACCATTTCATCCCGGCAGCCGTCAAGAGCATCGTCATGCGCTCGGAGTTCATCACCGCCTACACGCCCTATGAGGCCGAGATAAGCCAGGGTATGCTCCATTCCATGTTCGAGTACCAGAGCCTGGTCTCTGAGCTCACCGGAATGGACGTGGTCAATTCATCGAACTATGATGCCTCGACGGCGCTGGGCGAGGCGGCCACGATGTGTCATCGTATCCTCCCGAAGAAACGGTTCCTGATCCCGGAGGCCATGTCCTGGGAGAAGAAGAGCGTCCTTCGCAACTATCTCCGGGGTCCTGGCCTGGAAGCGGTCGAATATGGCTATGACCCATACACCGGCGGCCTCGACCCCGTTTCTCTCGCGGAGAAGATGGACGACAACGTCTGCGGAGTCTATGCCGAGGTACCGAACTTCTTCGGTACCATCGATCCGGCGGTCATGCGGCTCAAGGAGATGTTTCCGAGCGTGCCTGTGGTCATAGGCGTGGACCCAATCTCCCTCGGGTTGCTCACTCCTCCCGGAGAGTACGGGGCGGACATCGTGATAGGCGAAGGCCAATCACTCGGGTCCCCGATGAACTTCGGCGGCCCCCTTCTGGGCATCTTCGCCTGCCGGAAGGAACATGTCAGGAAGATGCCTGGACGCCTGATCGGTATGACCAGGGACAATGCCGGGGAAAGGGCGTTCTGCATGACCCTGCAGACCAGGGAACAGCACATCCGCCGGTCAAAGGCGACATCGAACATCTGTACCAATGAGGCACTGATGGCGGTGGCGGCGGCGGTCTACCTGAGCGTGGTCGGACCGAAAGGGCTGGAGGCGATCGCCAAGGCCAACATCAGCAATGCCAGGAACCTGATGACCAGGATCGATGAGCTCCCCGGGTTCGACGCCCCGGCCTTCAAGGCATACCATTTCAACGAGTTCGTAGTCCGCACCAGCGTCCGGCCGGAAAAGCTCAACAAGCATCTCGCCAGGAAAGGGATCATCGGCGGTCTCGATCTGGGACGCCATATACCCCGCATGAACGAGCACATGCTGTTCGCCACCACCGAAATGCACTCCGAGGAGGACCACGACAAACTGATCGCCGCCCTCCGGGAGGTGGCGTGATGTATCGGCAGGCCAGGTACGATACCAGGACGGTGTTCGAGCTGGGAGGGGGTTCCGACCCCTGTGTCCGGCTGAAGAAGGACCTGGAGGACGCGGTCCCGGACGGGATGATGAGAAAGGGGCTTTGCCTTCCAGAAGTGCCGGAGAGAGATGTGGTGATGCACTACGTCAACCTGTCCCAGCGCAACTTCTCGGTGGACAACGGACTGTATCCGCTCGGCTCCTGCACCATGAAGTACAACCCCAAGTTCGCCGACATACTGGCCTCGATGCCTTCGGTGACGTCCATCCATCCGTACCAGGACGATGACACCGTCCAGGGGGCGCTCCGGCTCATGCACCGGCTCGAACAGGCTCTCTGCGCCATATCCGATATGGATGCGGTCACCCTGCAGCCGGCCGCCGGTGCCCACGGGGAGTTCACCGGCATGCTGATCGCCAAGGCATACCACAAGGCGAACGGGCAGGACAGGACGGAGGTCGTCATACCCGATTCGGCCCATGGGACGAACCCCGCCAGCGCCGCCATGGCCGGCTTCGGGGTGCTGGAGATCCCTTCCAACCCAGATGGCTGCGTGGACATCGAGGCGCTCAAGAACGCCGTTTCCCATAAGACCGCGGCGTTCATGATCACCAACCCCAACACGCTAGGCATCTTCGAGGACCAGATAAGGGAGATCGCGGACATCGTTCACGATTCCGGGGCCCTTCTTTATTATGATGGGGCCAATTTCAACGCGATCTTGGGGATGACCTCCCCGGGCAAGATGAATTTCGACATAATGCACTTCAACCTGCACAAGACGTTCGCCACACCCCATGGGGGCGGGGGTCCGGGAGCGGGACCGGTAGGAGTCAGGGAGCACCTGACGAAGTTCCTGCCAGTGCCGAGGGTGGTGGAAAGGGATGGCAAATATCGGCTCGACTACGACAGACCGGACAGCATCGGCAAGGTGCGGGCGTTCCATGGCAACTTCGCAGTGCTGGTGCGTGCCTACGCCTACATCCTTAGGCATGGGGCGGACGGCCTGAGCGAGATATCGCAGGCCGCGGTCCTGAACTCGAACTATTTGAAGTCCAAGCTTACCGGGGAGTTCGACCTTCCCTATCGAACGCTGCGCAAGCATGAGTTCGTCATCAGCGCCAGGAGGCAAGCGAAGGACCGGAAGGTCAAGGCCCTGGACATCGCCAAAAGACTTCTGGACTATGGTTACATGGCACCGACGATCTACTTCCCGTCACTGGTGGAGGAGGCGCTGATGATAGAGCCCACCGAGACCGAGACCAAAGAGACCCTGGACCGGTTCGCGGACACCCTCATCCAGATATCGAGAGAGGACCCGGAGGTGGTCCACGCCGCGCCCAGCAACACTTCGGTCGGCAGGGTCGATGAACTGTTCGCCGCCCGGAACCTGATACTCACCTGGAAGGATTACCTGGCGATTGAGAAAGAGGAAAAGGGGTCCCGCTGAACAACAGAATATTATTAGCCATCGTTCTTATGAGGAGGCGATGAACAGTTCGCTCGGGTCCGAGGCAGGCGTGGCCCATCTGTCCGTGGCAACCAAGGTCACAGGTCGCTTCTTCGTTTTCGAGGGCATCGACGGCGGGGGAAAATCCACCATCGCAAGGATGCTGAATGACAAGCTGATCGAGTCCTTCGGCCGGGAGACGGTGCTCACCGCGGAACCGAGCGGCTCATGGATCGGCGATTGCGTCCGCCGGGCCAACAAGGAGGACGTCAACGACTTCGCCGAGGCGTTGCTGTTCATGGCCGACCGGGCCCAGCACACCCAGGAGATCGCCAGGTCGGTGGACCAGGGTAAGATCGTCATCTGCGACCGTTATTACATATCCACACTGGCATACCAGGGTGTAACGCTTGAACGCCTGGTGCCTGATGCGGTCCTCTGGCTGAGGGCGGTCAACGCGCCGATCATACGACGCCCGGACATCACATTCTACTTCATGATCGAACCGGAGAAGGCGATGGAGCGCATGAAGGACCGGGACGAGAAGAGCAAGTTCGAGAAGCTGGGTTTCCTTAGGAAGGTGGCTTCGATATACAAGGAGATGTCAGTCTCCGACCCCAGTGCCCATGTCATTGACGCCTCCCGACCGTTGGAGGACGTGTTCGCTGAAGTGCTCAAGGCGGTACAGCAGAACGTTTAAGTCCGAGGGTGGAGTTGGTAGAGCATGCATCCCTCCGAGGCCATACGCTGCGCCAAAAGCAAGAAATTGTTCGGCAGGCGCATTGTTCTGGGGATCACTGGTTCGATCGCGGCCGTGGAATGCCTGGAGCTCGCCCGGGAATTGATCAGACACGGGGCGGAAGTGCACGCTGTCCTCTCCTCGGAAGCACGGAAGATCATCACACCCTGCTCTATGGTCTTTGCCACCGGAAACGAAGCTATCACCGACCTCGACGGATGGGTGCAGCATGTGGACCTGTTAGGCAGCGCCCAGGACAGGGTCGATCTGCTTCTTATCGCACCATGCACCGCCAACACCATCTCAAAGATATCCTGCGGGATCGATGACACACCGGTTACGACGATGGCCACGACGGCGCTGGGCTCCAAGACACCGATCATGATCGCCCCTGCCATGCACGCGGCGATGTACGACAACCCCATAGTCCAGACCAACATCAGCGCCCTGAAGTACATCGGATTGGAGTTCGTCGGGCCCCGGATGGAGGAGGGGAAGGCCAAGGTGGCCACCAACGAGGAGATCGTGGAGGCCGTCCTCCGACGCCTGGGAAAGGGCGACTACCGGGGCAAGAAGGTCCTGGTCATCGGAGGTTCCTCCGAGGAGCCGATCGACGACATGAGGGTCATAACCAACCGCGGCACGGGAGAGACGGCCGTGGAACTGGCAAAAGCGGCCCATGAACGGGGCGCGGACGTGGAGCTGTGGATGGGGCGGTGCTCGGTCGCTTTGCCCTCGTACATACCGACCAGGCGTTTCGTGACGGTGGAGGACCTGGTGAAGATGGTGCCCCTGGTAGCCCACGACATGGTGTTCGTTCCAGCGGCCCTGTCCGATTTCGCTCCGAAGAGGACCGCGGGCAAGATATCATCCGAACCGAAGGAACTTGAGCTTTCCTTGGAACCGGTGGTGAAGGTCCTGCCGCTGCTCAGGAAGAAGAAGGTCAAACTGATCGGCTTCAAGGCCGAGAGCGGGATGGGCGAGACCGAACTGGTGGTAAAGGCCGAACAGCGGCTCAAGCAGCACAAGCTCGATGCCATCGTGGCCAATGACCTGACCGAGGTCCGACCGGGATTGACGTCGGTCCTGTTCATAACCAGCAAGGGGAAGTATGTGAGGCTGACCGGGACCAAAAGGGAGGTCGCTGACCTGCTCCTGGACAAGGCGGCATGAACCATGAGGAGGGCCATCGCATTCTGCCCAGGGCACATCACCGGATTCTTCCAGATCATCGAGCATGACAATATCTTCGCCGCCGGCTCCAGAGGGGCAGGCTTCTGCACCGAACTGGGAGCAAGGAGCGAGGTCTGGATCACCGATGGCGAGGGCAGCATCGAGGTGATCATCAACGGTAAGCCCATGTTCGCCCCGGTGACCGAATACGCTCTGAGAAGGATATTGAAGACCGAACCTTACGATCTGAACGTGGTGACGACGCTCGGCCTGCCGATATCGCAGGGATTCGGCACCAGTGCGGCCGGGGCCCTATCCGCGACCCTGGCATTGTGCAAGCTCCTGGACCGTCCATCCCACGAAGGGTTCGAGGCGGCCCATGAATCCGAGATAGTCAACCACACCGGCATGGGAGATGTGTCCGCGCTGTTTCGCAGCGGAATGACGTTCCGCAGGAAGGAGGGCCTGCCGCCACTGGGAAAGGTGGACAGGTTCGACGGTGAACCGGAGGTGGTCCTCTGCGAGATAGGACCGCCGATAAAGACCAGTGACGTCCTTACCGATGAACGGATGAAAGAAAGGATCAACGCCATAGGCAAGAAATGCCTGGAAGAGTTTGAGCACGGCACTGGCCTGTCCGAGTTCTGCCGGTTGTCCAAACGTTTCGCCATCGAGAGCGGTATCGCATCCCCCGAATCGTTGAAGGCGATCGCAGCAGCGGAGAAATTCGGGCAGGCCAGCATGTCGATGCTTGGCAACTCCATATTCGCTTTCGGAGAGGTCGGCCGCCTAGAGGAGGTCCTCAGCAGGTTTGGGCCTGTCTACCGTAGCAAGGTGGATGTCCAAGGTCCAAGATCGATCCAATGAAAATAGTTCTTTAGAAATATCGAATAAACAGATGACGTGCCGATCCCATGCCCTCTCAAAGGCGGAAGAAGTACAGGGCGACATCCCAGGACCTGATGAACTACATCTCACGCGGGATCGCCGACCAGCAACTGCATTTCGTCATCCGGTGCGCGGCCCAACTGGATGAGGGAAGGCTGCGCAAAGCGGTGGACCTCTGTGTTGTGGCTCACCCGGTCCTCGGCTGCCTTCTCGATGAAACGGGCAAGGAACCGTTTTGGAGGCCGGTCGACCGCTCCGAGGGATGGGGCTTTTCCGTGGCCGAAGGGTCCGATATCGACAAACAATTGAACGATTTCATCCTGGTTCCGGGGGACCCGAGGAAGGACCCTTTGGCCCAGGTCAGATTGTTCCGCGGAATGAAGGACACGCTGTGCGTCAAGATGAACCATGTCTGCGCCGACGGGGCAGGAACCCGTAACTATGCATATCTTCTGGTCAGCATCTACAACGCCCTCGGGAGGGACCCCGGATTCGTTCCCAAAATAGACGAACGGGAACGCAGCATGCGTTCGGTGCTGAACAAGTACGGACTGGGCATGAGGATCGGGCTCGCCCGGGCTGCGATGAGGTTCATGCGCAAGGCGAACACTCAGGTCGGCCGTTCGTGGCAGTTGCCAGTGAAATCCTCATCGAACACGAGAAGGACCATGGCGGTAAGACGGATCGACGAAGCTTGGGGAATAAGGATCACAGATATTGCGAAACAGCATGATGCCACTCTTAACGACATGTTGCTGGCAGCGTACTTCCGTACGCTTTTCAAGATCATCCCGGTGGACGGCAGCGCGCCCGTTCCATTGCAGGTCTCCGTTGACCTGAGACGGTACAATCCGGTAACGACGGACGTCATAGGCAACCTGAGTTCTGCCATATTCGCGGCCATACCGCCCACCAGCGCGGAGGAGTTCTTCAAGACGCTGGAGAGGGTCAAAGAAGTGATGAACCGGCAGAAGGCCAGATCGCCATTGGTCGGCGCCTACGCCATCGGCATTCCCTTCCGCTTCATGAACTACCCCAAGGCCAGTGCAGCGATGCAACAGATGACCGCGGGCCGGGCGAACAAGGGCGTAGCTATGCCGCTACTATCGAACTTCGGGAAACTGGAACCGGAACGGTTGGCCTTCGATGGGTCGGACCCAACGGACGCCTACATCACCACACCGATCATGTTCCCGCCATACCTGATGCTCGGGGTGACCGGTTACCGTGGCTCCCTGACACTGACCTCCGGATACTGCCGCGATGGCGTCGGCAATGACAGCGTGGAAAGAATATTGGACCTGGTCCTGGAAGAGCTTCCGGGAAAGTGATCCTCACTCGTAAAGGGTGAAAAGCTGGTCATCCCCGCCGACGTCGAACAGACCGATCCGGGCCCCACAGTCGAGCCATCCATGGGCATAGTTGACACAGGCAAAGGCATTGATGAAGTCGCCTACCTCACGGAAGTGCTTGGCGTCGTTGTAATAGGTCGTCGCCATCTCCAGGAACGATTCGGCCAGCTTCCGGTTGAATGAGCGTTCTGGCGGAGAGACCCGGATCATGTCCAGGGCCCGCCTGGTTATGCCCAGATAGCGGTCCAGGTGCTCATCGGTGATCTGGTCCCGCCTCATCTCTAACCCTTCGTAGGGATGATCTCGACGCTTTCTCCGCCATGTCTCGATTCACGGGGCCTGACCTCGACGAACAAAGGCATCTGGATGTTTCCACCGACGATCAGCGCGACACCGATCGGCAGGCGCTGGATGTCATCCTCCATTCCCTCCGACAGCCCTTCCACCGAAGAAAGGATCGCCTTCAGGTCGTTGGGGTTGGTCACCTTGAGGATCATCTGGGTGTTGCACTGTGACAGGACGTTCTTGTCGATCTTGGCCGCCCTCTGCGAAATGATGGTGAGACCCAGACCGAATTTCCTGCCCTCGGCGGCAATTGTCCGGAATATCTTCGATGAAGCCGCCAGTCCCTGCTGTGGGCACCAGTTGTGAGCCTCCTCGGCCACCAGCATCATCGGCGGGATCTTCCCGATCTTGCGCAGCTCGAACAGTGCCGTACAGATACGGTTGACGATGAGCTCAGAGATGTCTGGAGGAGTCCCACGGAGATTGATGATGGTCATCTTGCCCTGCACAACCAGCTCGTCGATGCGGGTCCCCTGGGGAGCGAATATGTTGACCTCGTTGAGGTACTCCAGCTCGGCGATCAGGGAGTTGTTGGCGGCATCCTCCTCAGCCTCCAGCATGGCAATGATGTCCTTGAGCCCGAAATCCTTCTTGACCGATTTGACCGAATCGATCGCCTTGCGGAGAGCGGTCAGGAACACCTTCCCGTTCTTGATCTGGGTCAGTCCCAGCAGCTCGCGGGCGTCGATGTTCGCGAGGGTGAACTTGAGAGGTTTGGCGCTCTTGTTGACGGAAACGTCCGTCGCGAACTCCTGGATCTTTTCCCCGAAGCCCTGGGGAAGGATGTGGAAGTCCTTGCCGCCCTTTGGCGCAGAGCCGATGTCCCGCATCGCGGAATACTCCCCATGCGGGTCGATGACCATGACCGTGACGTCGTGCTTCATCAGTTCCTCGATCAGGTCGCCGCACAGGAACGATTTGCCCCCTCCGGTCTTGGCAAGGATGGAAACGTGCTTCTGCACCATGGCGTTGATGTCCACCTCGACCCGGATATCATGGCCAAACAAGTAGCCCAGATAGGCGCCGGTCTTGGTGTGCTCCTTCAGACCGATGCAATCCTTGATCAGCTCATCCCTGGCCCGGAAGACCATGTCCCCTGCCTTGAACGGTGAGCGGGGCACCTGCAACAGTCCTCTGTCATCACGGAAACCGACGATGTTGACCGTCGCGGCCACCATCTCGTCGATGTCCACATTCATCCCTTCGGAGATCTTCTTGGCCTTTTCAATGGTCAGGTCGGTCTTCCTCTCTACGTCGACCACCTGACCCAGCACCCAACCGTCGTGAAGATGCTTGATCTGGATATACTCCATCTTCTCTATGTCCCCGTCGACCCGGAAATGGAGCTCGGTGGATCCGACGTTACCGTAGATGATGCCGACACCATCGAGGTCGCCGTACTTTTCGTCCTTGACGATGTGCTTGGAAGGCGCCCTCACCTTCGCCGGGGCAAGCTCAGAAGGGTGGACCAACGGCTCCGCTTCGACTGGATCGTCGGTACCTGGGTCCTCAATGATCGCCTCTGGCTTCGGCTCGAGGTCGAGCTTGTCCTCTTCCTCAGAGAAGGCATGGCCTGGTGTAGATTCAAAATCTGAATTGGTTTGCATTCCCATCCTGACCGACATATCAAGCGGATGGAATAAATATGTTTGCAACTCAGTCGTGGATGCATTGTAACAATCGCCTTGACCAGGAATTTAAGTTCTAAGAGGTCCCGTCAGTGACCAAAAAACATCAGGAAATGCGATTGGATTAATTATCCGAAGCAGCATGACTGAATGATAAGAATGCTTGTTGTTGGAGGATCGGCATCGACCAAACTGGCCATGGACCTGGCCACGGAATTGAATGCTGAATACATAGCAGCGACGGTCAAGCGGTTCCCAGACGGGGAATGCTACGTTCGCATCGAGAAGGAATCCCTGGATGACGACGTCGTCATAGTTCAGAACTCCTACCCCGATGAGAAGATGATCGAGCTGTTCCTGCTGCAGGACGCCGCTATAGGCCTGGGGGCCAAGAAGGTCACCAATGTCATCCCCTACTATGGATATGCCAGGCAGGATGAGCGTTTCAACAAGGGAGAACCCCTGTCGGCCCGGGTAATGGTCGACCATATTCAGATGAACGCGGACAAGGTCATCCTTGTCGATATCCATAACCATGCGATGCTGGACTGGTTCGACCAGGCGGAGGTCATCGATACCCATGCCGCCCCGGCCATCGGCAGGTTCTACAAGGAACAGGGCATCGATCTCGTGCTTGCGCCGGATGAGGGGGCGCTCAAGCGGGCGGGTTGGGTCGCCGAGGTGCTCAACTGCGAGTGGGACTACCTGGTTAAGACCCGGCTATCCGGTACGAACGTCCATATGACGCCCAAGAACATCGACGCCAAGAACAAGAAGGTACTGATCGTCGATGATATCATCTCCACCGGCGGAACGATCGTGGCCGCCACCGAGGAACTGAGGCGCCTGGGTGCCAGGAGCGTCAGCGCGGCCTGCACCCACGGCCTCTTTGTGGGAGGAGCACTGGACCGGCTGAAGAAGTATTGTGATAAGATCACCGCGGCCAACACGCTGGAGAGCGAGGTCTCGGTCATCTCAGTGGCGCCGGAAGTGGCCAAGGCCGTGTGATGCTCAAACATTGAAGGCTTCGAGAAGAACAAAGACCATGACCGCTGAGACCAGTGCGGTCACCGCGCCATACCGATTGATGAAGTTGACCCTTCTTGGATGGCGAAAGAAATCCGTCTCCACCACCCCCAAAACGGTCACTGCTATGGTCAGACCCAAGAATACATAGACCGATATGATCAGCTCGTCGAAGATGCTGAAAGAGCTCATCGGCGGCAGGGTCGACTGCTGCCCATAGTAGAAAAGGACTGCCGAGATGATCATGCTTGAGTTGAGACCCAGCCTGAGCCCGATATTCGATTCCTTCGTCTCGCGGAAGAAGAAAGAGAGGCTGGAGACCATGCAGAATATGATCGGGGGCAGGATTATCTGGATCGCCGCCGGGAGGCTGTCCCGCTCCACCTGGATGGCAAAGGTCGCCTGGGAATATGTCTCTCCGAACGTATACGCGTGTTCGCCCACGGAGTAGTCCACATCCATTATCCTCCAGCCGGGGATGACCACGCTGGAACCGTCGTAGCCGCTGTAGTCCGATGCCCAGACATAGTGCAGCTCGGTCTCGTTGAGGACAGCATCCTCCAGCTCCACCTTCAACCCACCGGACTCGAACGGATACTCATTGAGATCTGGTGGTATGAACAGGTCGGCCCTGAGCCGGAACCATTGTTCCTTGATGTCTCCACTGGTATTATCGATTATCTTCTGGAAAGCGTTGGCATAGGCAGGATGACCGTTCATGATCTCGAAGTTCATGCTGCTGATGTTCGGATCGGTCCAAATGAACCAAAGATAGAAATCGAAAGAGTATGCCCCTTTGCCGAAATCGAAGTTGCTGATGCCGTTGACATAGATGCCCACCAGGACATCGGTCGTGTTCAGGGATGGTACGGTCTTCACCAATGAAGGCGCGATATCCGCCTGTCCTTCCGAGTTGGACGCCATGGCGAAGGTACCGATAGTGAGCAATGCCACCAAGACCACAATAGCCAGCCCTCGCCGCATGGTATCTTTCAATGTAGGGCCTGGAGTATATTGTTGTTGGTTGGGAAGCACTCAGTTCGAGATGTAACTATTAAGTCACGAATCACATTTCCACCCCAATCGAAGCCAAGGTGTCCTGATGAAGAAAGAGGAAGACTTCAGCGAATGGTACAACGAGATTGTCGAGCTTGCCAACCTGACCGACAAGCGATACCCGATCAAGGGCATGAACGTCTGGACACCCTATGGCTGGAAGATCATGCGTCACATCGACACATACATCCGGCAGGAGTGCGACGCCACCGACCACGGTGAGGTTAACTTCCCCCTGTTGATACCGGAGACAGAGTTCCAGAAGGAGAAGGACCACATCAAGGGGTTCGATGCTGAGGTCTACTGGGTGACGCATGCCGGCCTCAATGAACTGGACATCCGTCTTTGCCTCAGACCCACCTCGGAGACGGCGATGTATCCGATATTCGCACTTTGGGTCCGCTCGCACACCGACCTGCCGCTCAAGACCTACCAACTGGTCAACACCTTCCGTTACGAGACCAAGCAGACCAGGGCGTTCATTCGGGTCCGGGAGATCCACTTCTTTGAATCCCACACCTGTCACGTAGACGAGGCGGATGCGCAGAAGCAGGTGGAAGAGGACTTCGTCATCCTGAAGAACATCATGGCCAAGCTCTGCCTGCCCTACTCGCTGCTGAAGAGGACCGACTGGGACAAGTTCCCTGGCGCTTACTATACGGTGGGCGTGGACACCCTTATGCCGGAGGGCAAGTCGCTGCAGCTGGGCTCGATCCACCACTACCGGGAGAACTTCTCCAGGCCATTCGACATCAAGTACGAGGATGTCAACGGACAGATGCAATACTGCCATCAGACCACGTTCGGTATGAGCGAGCGCCTGGTCGGAGCGGTGGTAGGTGTCCATGGCGATGATAAGGGATTGGTCCTGCCGCCGGCGGTGGCACCTTTCCAGGTCGTCATCATACCGATCCTGGCAAAGGGCAACGTCGAAGCGGTGGCAGCGGAAGCGGAGAAGCTGAAGGCCGAGCTGACGGCCGCCGGAGTGCGGGTCAAGCTGGACGATTCCAACGACCGTCCGGGCAGCAAGTTCTACAACTGGGAGATCAAGGGAGTCCCGTTCCGCCTGGAACTGGGGATGAGGGACATCGAGGGAGGCAAGGTCGCCTATGCCAAGCGGAACGACGGAAAGAAGGGATCGTTCGCCCGTGCCACATGTGTACAGGAGGTCAAGGCCATGCTCGACACCATCATGACCGAGATGCTCGAGGGAGCCCAGAAGCGGATGAAGGACTCGTACGTCACTATCTTCTCGCTGGACAATATCCCCGGAAAGACGCTGAGGTTCGGATGGTGCGGCGATGCCGAATGCGGACACACCTTGGAGCAGAAGACCGAGCTCAAACTGTTGGGAACACCTTACATCCAAGAGGAGTTCCACGGCAAATGCATTGTCTGCGGCAAGGACACCGATAAGGTCGCCTATGCCTCGAAGGCGATGTAAAACCCTTTGAATTCCTTTCTTTTTCTAATAAATGACCAGTTATTAGAGAGCAAGAGCTGACCAGAAGAACTATCAAAAATACCAAGCGGAACTTGTCGGGAGAACTCTCAATCCTTTCTCAGCCTGGTGAGCAGGATGCCGAATACTCCGAAGAGGACCATGACGATGACCAAGGAATACAATCCTATGTACTTCGGGTCGAAGAAGTTCCAACCGTTGAACCCGATTCCCCAGGCGACATACAATGCAATACCGCCGATGAGCAATAGGACTGAGATACCCATCATGATTCTTTTGGGGAAGGTGTTCTCTTCCATCAAGGGCGCCAAAATGCGGTCAGCCTATTAATAGATTGGGCTACGCCCCATGGATGCTGGAGGATGGCCACTGACCGACGGCCGTGACACTTAGGCGATGAGAACAAAGAAAGAAAAGAAAGGGGAGGGCCTACGCCGTGAACCATTGTTTGACATTGGGCCGGAACAGGTACCACACGATGAACAGAGAGAAGAGTATGGAGATTGCCACTGTTATCAGGCTCGTTCCCCCTATGATTCCGATCGCGTTCCCGATGATGGACAAGACCAGGAAGACAATGGCCAGCATTCTAGCCCAGTTCTTTCCCTTAAGGAAGGCCCATGCCAGTACAAGTGAGATAATGGCCATGATAAGGAATAACAATCCCAACACCCCGAAGAACACTGGGGCGTTGTTGATGACCCAGTCGGGCACTGAAGTGCCTATCCTATTCCTGATGTCGGTGACGTTGATCAAGGCCGCTAGGAGGAAGAAGCCTAATGCCAGGATCAGTTCCAATACGCCTCCCAATATCTGAAGGATGGCTAGAATGGTTACTCCAACAGGCCTATTCCTCACCGGTTGTTGGAATGGTTGGTACATGGGAGCGGGTGCGGGCGGGGGTGCAGGATATGGTTGATAAGGCTGAGTTGGCTGAGTTGGTTGATTTGCGGTCATGGATACCAGCTTGTATCTCCCTGCTATATGTAAATTTACGAGCCCCCGGAATTCTCTATTTGGAATCAAGACCGTCCTGATCGTTCTGGTCGGAGATCCAGGGAAGAGTTTGCCTAACGATGTTTTCCTGGCAATACGCTTCCGACCATGGCGATAATGGGCCCCAAGATCAGACCGGCCCAGACGAAGAGGCCGATGAGGCCGATTATGAACAATTCGACTCTGCTTCTTTGGGTCAAAGGCCTGCGAAGTGCCATACGGATGAGGAACGAACCGAGCAATATAGGGGCGGCGATGAAAATCAAGGTCACCAGCACTTCCGCGACCAGTCCAGCTTGGGAAATGGCGATCAAGGTCTGGATCATAGTGTTCGTGGCTGTGCCCAAGAACAGAAGACCGGATAACAGAGCAGCCCCCTGAGGCAGGCCAATCGTCATGAGCGCTTCCTTTTTCCAAAGATAAAGTCCCGCCAATCCGACCATGAACACCGCTACCATCGGGATGAATATCTGGACCAATGATTGTCCCTCCCATTGATAGACGTTAAGCAGACTGAAAGGGATGGCGAGGAACTCCGTCAGGGTGAATGATTCTATGTAGCCGACGGCCAGACCGTAATCTCCATGCACCGGTGCGAGGGCTGCATCCTGATAAACCACAACATAATATCGTCCATCTGCAGCGGCCGGTGCATCGAACGTTGCCAGGTTCATGAACGTTCCAGGAGAGAATGATTCATAGGTAGGACCGCTCGGAAATGTACCATTTACCACTTTCCATCCGTAGCCTATCGGTATCTCCACCGATGTGGGGAGGGTGCCATTCTCTTCCATGAAAGGCCCCAGTATGGCCATGTTCGGCTGGAACTCGGATCCTCTCTCATCCGTCGGGACGATGAGATTGAGGTACAACCGGTCACCCGCCTTCAGGTCCAAAGCGTAGTAATGAAAGACTCCTTCTTCCAGATGGGTGTAGATCGCCCATGATTTTGAGGGATTGTCCACGTGGGCCGCATTGGCCAGAGAAGTGTTGTCATTGGGGAACGCGGGTGAGTGTGCGGTCACCGCCTGCGAGATCAATGGCAGCGAGGATGCTGCAAATATCAAAATGATCATGACCAACATCGTTCTGCGCATGATGAATCATTCCAGTGGATAGTTCATCATCCTTTCGAAATCGACAATAGACTCACAGTAGGATTTTCTTGAATCTAAATTAAAATAAGATGAATGCATATACATTTCGGGTCGATGGGGAATGGACACCGAAATCATCCTAGAGATAATATTGATCTGGCTTATCATTGGGGTTGTCATTGGAGGCTGGATATCGATCGATACGTTCAGAAGGAAGGTCGAGGGGGCCAGGTGGGTGGCCGCAGGAGTGTTCCTGAGCGTGATCGGGCTGGTGCTCTATCTTTACATGCGCAAGAGGGCTGACGGGACCAAATCGCCGGAGTTCCGCGCCTCCCCAGAATACAAGGTCCCTTCAACGCCATCGGCGGAACCGGTCCAATCGAGCGAAACGCCAAAGCAGGAAGTAGCTGAGGAAGCCAAGACGGAGGAACGCTCCCAGTATAGTTCTTGGCCGTCGGTGATCAAGGAACAGATCGAAGGAGCCCCCCGCTGCCCGAAATGCGGAGTGGCCGCCAGCGGCTTTGATGTGTTCTGCGCGGAGTGCGGTGCCAAAATAAAATGAGAGTAATACTTTTTATCAGGACCGCGCAATCAGCAGTGCGATGAAGGAAGGGCAGCTGGTCTATCTCTTGGATGAAAGAGGACGCAAATACTGGACGAACGTCCGCCCGGAGATGCTGAAGATCCAAGGGCTGGGCGCTCTCGACGGCAACAAGCTTCTGGCACTCGAGTCAGGTTCCAAGGTCTCCTTCGCCGGTATTGAATTCTATGTGATGGTCCCGGGAAACCCGGAACTGATGGAATCGGTGGATCGCAGCGCTCAGGTCATCATAGCCAAGGATGCGGCCACGATCCTGTTCAATCTTGACGTCAAGTCCGGCGACACCATTCTGGAGGCTGGACTCGGCTCAGCCTCGTTGACAATGCCGCTCCTGAATGTCGTAAGGCCGGCCGGGAAGGTCATCTCCGTAGAGCTGCGGGATGATTTTGCGACCAAGGGACGCAGGAACGTGGAGCGCACCGGATTCCAGGATAACTGGAGGCTGATGATCGGTGACGTCCGTAACATCGATGTCGGAGAACCTGTGGACGCGGCCATCCTGGACATGCCTAACCCCTGGGAGGCGGTGGACAATGTCAAACGATTCCTGAAACCGGGGGGACGGTTCTGCGGGTATGTGCCCAACACAAACCAGTTGGAATCGACAGTGAAGAAGCTGCGCACTTCCGGATTCATCGAAGTGGTTGCACTGGAGAACATCCAACGGACCATGGACGTGCACGAGGGTGGTGTTAGGCCCTCGTTCGATATGTTAGGACATACAGGGTACCTAGTGTTCGGAAGACTGACCATAACCTTACTCTGAACTACCGCGAAAGAAGGATTTCAACGATGGGTCTTAAGGCAAAGGGGACCGGAACCAGGGAGAAAAGGGTCCTTAGGACCTTGAGCCCATCCGGACAGGCAAATCACTGACCGAGGAAATGATGGAACGATCGTCCAGGAAATGAGTGCGGGCTTAAGCTTCCGATATGCCAGGCCGGTAGGCAAAGCATAATAACGACCCAGACCTTTGCTTGAACAGATGAGCTTCGAATTTGCCATCACCGTTTTCGCCGCGATCTTCGCCATCGTGAACCCGATAGGCAACATCCCGGTATTCGTCGCGATCACCCAGGATTACACCCCGGAACAGAAGCGGCGTGTCATCCGAAAGGTATGCATCGTGGCCGTCAGTGTCCTGCTGGCCTTTGGCATCTTCGGCAACTACATCTTCGCGATTTACGGAATAACCATTCCGGCTTTCAAGATCGCCGGAGGGATGCTGCTTTTCTCCATCGCGTTCACCATGACGCGCGGGCAGGTTCCCCGCTCCAAGCTCACCGGCGAAGAGAGCGAGGAGGCAATGGAGAAGGAGGAGGTTGGAGTGGTGCCCCTGGGCATACCGCTATTCGCCGGCCCGGGAGCCATCACCACGGTGATGATCTACATCTCCCTGGCGACCACCTCGAACGAGGTCGTGTTCGACCTGGCCTCGATATTCATCTCGATTATCCTCACCATAATTGCGAGCTATTTCCTGCTCAGATACGCCGAGCCGATCTTCTCGAGAATGGGGAAGAGCGGCGCCGGGGCGTTCACCAGGATCATGGGTCTGCTTCTGGCAGCGATCGCCATCGAATTCATAATCACCGGAACGTTCAGTGCGATCGATTCATACTACCACATCGTCCACTAGGCAACGTGGCAGGGAGAAGATTATTAACCGGCAGTCGATACGAGAATCCGGTGCGTCAATGGTCGTGGCAGAGATCCGGATAGAGCTCAAGCAGGGCGTGGCCGACCCCGAAGGCCAGAACACCAGGAAAGCGCTCGAACTGCTCGGTTTCAAGGGCATAAAGGGAGTTCGTTCGATCAAGACCTTCGAGGTCGAACTGGACCTGCCGGCCGATGAGGCGAAGAAGCAGGCAGATGAGATGTGCCGCAAGCTCCTGGCCAACCCGGTGATCCAGAAGTTCAAAGTCGAGATCAAGCAGTGAGAACAATGGCGATCGACCAGTTGCTGAAAAGGCGGGCGGTGCCGTTCGAGCTATTCGACGTCGACCTATTCTCGGCCAACGACGAGCAGCTCAAGGAACTGAGCACCAAGCTAGGGCTTAATCTGTCCATCGATGAGATGAAGAGGGTCCGGGAATATTTCCAGAAGCGTGGGAGCATACCCACGGATATCGAGATCCAGTCCATCGCGCAGGCGTGGAGCGAGCATTGCTGTTACAAGAGCTCCAAAGTGTTCCTGCGGGAGCACATCTTCAACATAAAACACCCAGACATACTGTCCAAGGGCGATGCCGGGGTGATGGTCTTCGATGATGAGTATGGATACGCGCTCCGCATCGAATCGCACAACCATCCTTCGGCCATCGAACCGTACGGTGGTGCGGCCACCGGCATAGGTGGCATAGTCCGTGATGTGCTGTGCATGGGTGCGCAGCCCATCGCCCTTATCGACCCGCTGTTCTTCGGCCCCATCGACTACAAGGGAGAGATGCCGGCCGGTTCAAAATCCCCCAAGTACCTGGTGGGCGGGGTGGTCGCGGGGATACGCGACTATGGCAACCGGATCGGGATACCCTGCGTCTGCGGGGGACTGTACTTCGACGAATCGTACGTGGGCAACTGCCTGGTCAACGTCGGCTGCGTCGGCATCGTGAAACGCAAGGACCTGGTGAACAATGCGGTCAAGGGCACCGAGGACGTGCTCATCCTGGTCGGAGGGAAGACCGGCAGGGACGGTATCCACGGCGTCACCTTTGCGTCGGCCGAACTGAAATCGACCTCCGAGGAGGAATCGAGAGGCTCGGTCCAGCTGGGCGATCCGATCACCAAGGAACCGCTCATACACGCATGTCTCGAGGTCAACTCGAAAGGGCTCATCCACGGAATGAAGGACCTGGGAGGGGGCGGGCTCTCCTGCGTCGTGGGGGAGATGGCGCTTTCCGGCGGATGCGGTGCGGTCGTGGACCTGGAACAGGTCCCGCTGAAGGAGACGGGCGTGGCCCCGTGGGAGATGTGGGTCTCAGAATCACAGGAAAGGATGATGCTGGCGGCGCCGGAAGAGAACGTCCAGGACATCCTGGACATATTCGCTTTGTGGGATGTCAACGCCTCTGTCATCGGCAGAGTGGTGGAAGGCAACCACGTCAAGCTGATCTATCACGGCGTGCAGGTCTTCGACATCGACCTGGAGTTCCTGACCAAGGGTCCTGAGTACTGCCGGCCCAGCAAGGTCAGTTCGCCATCGGCGACGGTCCATTCCGTCCCTAACGTACCGGAGGACATGAACGAGGTCCTGATGGCTCTGTTGTCGGAACCGAACATCGCCTCCAAGGAATGGGTCGTCCGGATGTACGACCACGAGGTCCGCGGCAACACCGTCGTCAAGCCCATGCAGGGCAAGATGAACAAGCGCGGACCGTCGGATGCCACCGTGCTCAAGCCGCTGGACCATTCATACCGCGGTCTTTCGCTGGCCATCGGGGTCAATCCCTGGTTCACCGCATTGGACCCTTACAAGGGAGGACAGGCCTCGGTGGATGAGGCTTGCCGCAACATCGTGGCGGTGGGGGGGACACCGCATTCGCTCACCAACTGCCTGAACTTCGGCAATCCGGAGAAGCCGGAAAGGTTGGGCGAACTGAAGGAGGCCATCGCCGGCCTGGCCAACATCGCCATCGAGCTCGGTCTGGCGGTCCCGTCCGGGAACGTAAGCCTATATAATGAGACCTCCAGGGGGCCGTGCCTTCCGACCGCCACGGTATTGGGACTGGGCATCGTGGAGGACGTTCGGAATGTCGTCACCACCGATCTGAAGAAAGAGGGGAATCCACTTTTCCTGGTAGGCACGACGAAAGAGGAGATGGGCGGATCGGCCCTCTACCGCAGATTCGGCGGGAAGGGCGGGCTGGTCCCGAGCGTGGACCCCAGAAGGCTGAAGAGCTCGATCAAGCTCATGAACGAGTGCATGAAGGATGGCATGGTCCGTTCCTGTCATGACCTGTCGGACGGAGGGTTCGCAGTGGCAATGGCAGAGATGTGCATCGCCGGGGACATCGGAGCGGACATCGATGTCAGCTCCATGGGCGACATGCCGAACATGGTGCGCCTATTCTCAGAGTCGAACACCCGCTGGATAGTGGAGGTCGACAAAGGCCGCGAGAAGGAGTTCATCGACCACATGACCATCCCGATCGCGCGACTGGGTCACGTGGGCGGTTCGGATCTCACGATCAAGGGCAAGGGCGCCCTCATAACTCTGTCGGTCGATTCATTAAGGAAGTGCTGGTCAGAACCGTTGTGGAAGCTGTTGGGGTGATCAAATGAGAGCGGAAGAGGTCAAGGTCTGCGTCATCAGGATCGAAGGCACCAACTGCGAGGACGAGTGCGCCCGGGCGTTCAGCTCGGTCGGCGCCAGCGCCGAGAAGGTACACCTCAAGCAATTGCTGGGCCAGTGCCCGGCGGCGATGAGGAGGGACCTGAACGACTATCACATCCTGGCGTTCCCTGGAGGTTTCTCCGCCGGCGACTACGTCCGGGCTGGAGCGATCTTCGCGGCGCGCATGAAGTCTGGTCTGTCGAAGGACCTGATCAAGTTCATCGAGTCCGGTAGGCCGGTCATCGGCATATGCAATGGATTCCAGATCCTGGTGGAGCTGGGAGCGCTGCCGGCATTGGACGGCGAGGCGATGTCGGAACAACCGGAGGCGGCGCTCTACACGAACTCATCCGGACGCTTCGAATGCATACCTACACTGCTGAAGCACGAGAACAGGGGCAAATGCGTGTTCACGACCGACATCCCGAAGCATGAGACGGTCATGTTCCCCTGCGCGCACGCCGAGGGCAAGCTGATGTTCCCCAAGGAGTCGGAGGATTCCATCCTGGACAAGATGGAGCACAACGACCAGGTGGTGTTCAAGTACGTGGACGAGAAGGGCGATTATGCCGGTTATCCCTGGTGCCCCAACGGGTCGGTCAGGAACATAGCCGGCATAAGCAATGTGCATGGGAACGTGTTCGGGCTGATGCCCCACCCAGAAAGGGTGTTCGACCGACTTACCCATCCGGATTGGACCAGGACCGGAGATAACCCGGTCGCGTCCGGTGACGGACGCGTGGTATTCGAGTCGGCGTTGAAGACCGTTCTGAAAAAGAACTGAACGTTCAGATCAGCGAGACCCTGACCTCGATCGGGTCGTTGTCGTTCAATCCGAGCGTCCGGCGCAGGTGGTACTTGCACAGTATCTCGAGCACGTCGCTATAGTGGGACCGGGACGGTATGACCACCGCGCACTCGACGTTCTGAATGGTCGCTAGATGGCACTGGACATCACCGAAGGTACGTCCGTTCCTCTCGAAGCCCTTCACGATGAGGGCCTTGGTCTGCCTCAGGGTGTCGACCTTGTGCACTTCGGACGGGTTCACCTTGACGTTCAGCGTTCCCTCATAGGGCGTGAAACCCAGCTTCTCGGTGAACTGCTCGATGTATCCCGGCTGCGTCACGTAGTACTGGCCTTCGCCCATTCCGGTTATGACCGTTCCCTTGATGACCAGCTCGTCCTTCATCTCGAAGATGCGCTGGTATTCGGTGTATTCCTTGCGCAGCATGTCGACGCCTTTGTCGGTCAACCGGATGCGCTGCCTTCTGGCCCCCAGGTCACGGCTTATGAAGCCTCCGTCAAGGAGTTCCAGTATCCGTTTTGATGCCGATTGCTGGCTCATGTCCAGCATCTCCCCTAGCTCGCGCGAGGATATCGCCACATAGTCATGCATGCCGCCCATTAGGGCGATCCGCCTGAGAGCGAGTATGAACTTCTCGTCCGTCTCTTCTTCCACCATATCCACTCCAGATTTTGCGCCGGCCCGTAAGCCGAGCGTGAACGGGACTACCACCAATAAAATGTGTAGCTAATCAATCTTGTTGTTCCCCGGATGAAATATGAGAATGAGGTTGACGATTGTTCGAGGATACAGTTTATTACCGAGGGGCATAATCGGCCTCCGGTGAGAGCATGGGAAGACATGTGATTGAAGCTCTTGGCAAGACGCGAGTTGTCGTTGAGGACGGAAAAGTGACCGAGGTTGGCAAGCCGGAAGTGGAGTATTGCCCTCTTTTCGCCAAACATCGCGGGATCCAACAGATAACGCCGGAAGTGGTCCGGGAGAACGTGGAGTTCCGGATCAGGGACTTCGGTATGTGCACCGAGGCTCGAAATATGCGGATGAAGGATTTCCTTTCGTTCGGGGTGTCCGAACTCATGGGCATGGCCCTGTCCAAGGGCATGATCGACGCCGCCGTCATAGTTTGTGAGGGTGCGGGGACCGTCGTTGTCACCGACCCAGAGCTTGCACAGGGCATCGGGGGAAGGATCTCCGGAATATTGGAGACGTCACCGATCGAGAGCGTCATTCAGGCCATAGGGAAGGATCGTGTGCTCGACCCGAAGACGGCCAAGATCGACCAGGTCAGCGGAGTGCAGAGGGCCCTGGACCTCGGTTTCAGAAGGATCGGCGTCTCAGTGGCGACTGGTAAGGATGCGGAGACCATCCGCAAGAAGTTGGAAGACTCCGCGGTCATATTTGCGGTCCACACCAGCAAAGTGTCGAGGAGCGATGCGATCAAGTTCCTGAAGAACTGCGACATCGTCACGGCGTGCGCCTCCAAGGAAGTGCGCAAGCTCATGTCCGAGGTCGATGTCATGAGATATGGCAACAAGGTCCCGATCTATGCAGTGTCAGATACCGGAAAGAGGATCATGACCGCAAGACTGGAACAGACCAAGGTTCCGCCTGCGACCGGCCCGGAAGACCCGCCCAAACCGCTGATCTAAAGTTGGTCGTCTTCCAGATAGAGATGCGTGCGAGACCTTAGGAAAATGCACTTGATGCCTGCCTTGCGGAGCTTCGCACGCATCAACGCATCATTGGTGACCACGTATGCATTCAGGTCGATCGCGGCGGCAATTATACCCTCGTCGCCCTGGATCGCCGTCTCGTAGCGCTTGTATTTGCCGGCCAGCTGCAACGCGACGTTCTTGAACTTGTTCTTGGAACGTTTCAGCTCGCCTATGGCCGGTCCAGGGACATACGCTTCATAGGTGCCCAAAAGATGTTGGAGCTCAAGATCCACGTTGATCTTGAACTCGAAGGGCATGAGAAGCGCGTTCGTGTCAAGGACCACTTTCTGCATGAAGGCCTACTGGATTATGCCGAAGCCGATAAGGCGCCACTTGCCGGTGATCTTCCTCGAAACGGCTACCCGCTGGCCCTTCTCGGCGCAGACCGGTATCTTCAACACGACCTCGGACTCGTTCCCCCTGGCGGAGGTGACGACACCGACCGTGGTGGCCGTACCGACGCTGAGCATGAGCGGTTCGTTGGTCTTGATGTTGTCCACCGCCAGGTCCTCGGCCGCTCCGACCACGCGTTCCAGAAGAGTGGTCGCCATGATGATCTTGTGCAACACTGGCGGCAACGTGCCCGGTTTGCCTACGACCCGTCCGGTAAGGCCATCCGACTTGGTCAATGCTGGGTCCAGCTTGGTCCCGATGGCGATGAGTCCGCCCGGTTTCGCCTTCTGCAGCTCGGTACCGCCGGCGTGAAGTGACTCGATGGTGGTGATGATCTTTTCCCAGGCGACCTTGCCGCCGGTGAGCTCGACCTTGCGGCCCGGAGCGATCTCGATCTCCTCACCGATCTCCAGCTTCCCCTGGATGATGGATCCGCCCAGGACGCCGCCCTTCAGTTCTTCCGGGCCGCTTCCTGGCTGGTTGATATCGAATGAACGGGCCACATACATCCTGGCCGGCCCCTTGCCTTCGTGCTTCGGGGTCGGTATGTACTTCTCGATGGCCTCGATAAGTTTGTCGATGTTGACATCGTGGTGGGCGGACACCGGTATGATCGGCGCGTTCTCGGCGATGGTGCCCTTGACGAACGCCTTGATCTGCTTGTAGTTGTCCAGCGCCTCTTCCTTGGTGACGATGTCTATCTTGTTCTGGACGATAATGATGTTCTCGACGCCGATGATGGACAGCGCCATGAGATGTTCCTTCGTCTGCGGCTGCGGGCAAGGCTCGTTCGCCGCCACCAACAGCAGCGCCCCGTTCATCATGGCCGCGCCTGAAAGCATCGTCGCCATGAGGGTTTCGTGACCTGGAGCATCCACGAACGACACCGATCGCAGGAACTCGGCCTTTCCGCCGCATTCCTTGCACTCTGGCCTGCTCGTGTATGCCTTCGTGTCGCCGCACTTGGGACATTTATAAAATGATACGTCCGCGTATCCCAGCCTGATCGAGATCCCTCTCTTGATCTCTTCCGAATGACGGTCCGTCCACTCCCCGCTAAGCGCTTTGGTCAGCGTGGTCTTTCCATGGTCGACGTGACCGATCATGCCGATGTTGATCTCCGGCTGGTGGGCCATACTCATTGCTTAGGCTCCTCTTTCTTTATGAGGTCTTCGATGGGCTTGGAGCCCTGGGTCGAGATCTTCATGTTGAGCTGAACCGTGTCCGGAGCGATGGTATTGCCCCTCATGGACTTCCGCCTCCTCAATCCGCCCTCGGTCGTCTGGAATCCAGTGCTCGTGGCGGTGAGCAGCCTCTTTCTCCTCGGTCCCGGTAGGTCCTTCCTCATCGGGAAGCCGTCCTTGTCACTTCCACCAGTGATCGCGAGCTTGTAGCCTGGAAGTCCAACGAAGATGCCGTCAACGACATCCCCGATCTTCTTCCCGATCAGGGAGTTGGCGTGGTGCCCGGATACGGACACCTGGTACGACTTACCGTTCTTTCCATCATTAATAACGGCTTTAAATTCAACCATACTAACACCTGTGAGTATCTCGCCCTAATGTAGTTCGCCTTAAATAACTATTGGTGTCATGAATGCCACATTATAGCGCAGGATATCCATGGTCGCCAGCAGAGCCGGGGAACCGGTCGTGAACACCTTGGGCGGCCGACCGCAAAACGGATGACGGCCTAGCATCGGCATGGCCGCCCGGCCTTAAACATTTACTCGTTTCACATCACTTCTGGCTCAACATTTGAAATGAATGAATTATCATCTACCGTTGGTGCAGTGTATAACGGGTCCCTAACGGAAGTAAGGAAGGCAAATAATATTACTCCGGACTTGAAATGTTGATTAACTGATATCCATGGCTAAAAAAACCAGTCCTGCCGATAAGAAATCGAATAAGGATACCGACGATACCGCCTCGAAGCTGGCCGCTCACAAGACCCAGGACCAGCTGAACCCGCATCATCAGAATGCGAAGCCGAAGGGGAAGAAGTAAGGTTCACGAGCAATGGCTTCGCGGACTGCTACCCTTCAAGGGAAAGGGTCCATGAAAGCATATATGGACCCGTAACGGCCTGTTGAACCTCCAATCCCCCTTGTTCCCGAGCCCGAGCGAAACCCTGCTTTGTCGACCGGGGGCCGTTCAGGGATCGAATCCTAGCATTGCGAAAAGGATTAACGAGCGGATGACCTGTGACCTTTTCACAATGCACTCCAACCTTCGTCCGGTGGTCATAGTCACTGCGTCAGCTGCCTTGTTCGGGGTAAGCGCGCCTTTGGCGAAGTCACTGGTCCAAGGAATGCCCCCGACAGAGCTGGCGGGGCTCCTCTATCTCGGCGCGTTCCTGGGCTTGGGCTTCTTCGCGGTCTCGAAGAGCCTCCTGAGACAGAAGGGGAGTTACGAGCCCGTCACCCGCATGGACACGAAATGGCTGGCCGGTTCCATAGTGTCTGGTGGCATCGTAGCCCCGATCCTGATGGTCACGGGTCTGACGCTGATCTCGGGCTTCACCGCCTCGTTATTGCTTAACCTCGAGGGGGTCTTCACGGCATTGCTGGCGGTCACGATCTTCCGGCAGAAGGAGGGAAAACGGCTATGGGCCGCCCTCCTCATGATGACGCTGGCCAGCATTCTTCTCACGTACGACCCCGTCAACGGGGGTTTCCGGCTGGAAGGAACACTTTTCCTGGCGGGGGCCATGCTCTGTTGGGGACTTGACAACAATCTTACCCAGAGAATCTCCGGAAAGGACCCGGTCCAGATATCGATGGCCAAAGGCGCCGTTGCGGGGAGCGCGTCCATCGGCATCACGCTGCTTCTCGGCTCCCAGATTGTCATAGGTCCGGAAATGGTCTACGCGCTGATACTGGGCGCGTTCAGCTACGGAGCCTCGTTGGTCCTGTTCATATTGGCCCTTAGCAAGATGGGCTCGGCCAGGACGGCGGCGCTGTTCGCGGTGGGCCCCTTCATCGGGGCATTGGTGTCCATTCCACTTCTGGGCGAATCGATTCAGTGGTTGATGCTGCCATCAGCGGTCCTGATGGCAACCGCCGTTTGGATGATCACCGGGGAGAAGCATGTGCATGAGCATCGTCACCAGGCGGTCATCCACTCCCACCCTCATGATAATGATGACCCACATCATCGCCACCACCCAGGAGAGACGATCGAGGAGACCCATTCCCATATGCACACCCATGAGGAGACGGTGCACAGCCACTCTCATTGGCCGGACACATCGCATCAGCACGAGCATTGATGCTATTGTCTCATGGTCGATGATAATCTTATAAAGAAGGGGCTGTCCTACTCAAACAGAGGAATTCGATGAGAAAATCTATCATGATATTGGCGTCCATCTTAGCGTTGTCCTGCCTGATCCTGAGCGCAGCGGTCCCGGCCTTGGCTGCCGACCCTTTGCGCAGGGAGGTCCGGACGGGCAGTTCCACTGTCGGTCTTAACAGCTATTCGGTCATCGGAGAGTTCACCACCGACCAGAGCCTGGCAGTGACACCGGACATATCGTACACCGTGTTCACCATCGGCGACAACGGCCCGGTCTATTACGATATCCTGCTCATGGACCAGGCGAACTACACCAAATACCAGAACAACGGCAACTTCTCCTACATCGCTGCCGGATCGAAGATCGGCCAGTCAGTGCAATCGGTCTCTGTATCCACCCTGCCACTGGCCCAGCAGACACATTATTTCCTGGTGGCGGACAATACCAACCTGCCGGCAGGCGGTTCCACTCCGACCCAGGAACTGCGTGTCGGGTACGTCCTCACCGGATACGATATGTCCATCCAGTTCCCGTCGAATAACCCGGTGGCTATCGGATTGGCAGTACTTGCTGTCATGGCGATACTGGCGATCATCGTGGTCGTCCTGCTCGTCCTGTATTTCGTTACCAGAAAGAAGAAGACGACCCCGACCCCACCGATGGCGGCGCCGATGGTGACACCGATGCCAGTTCAGCCAGTGATCAAACCGATGACACCGGAGGGCAACTGCCCGGTCTGCGGAAAACCGGTGAGCGCGGATTTCATGGTATGTCCGAACTGCGGAAATCGTTTGAAATGAACAAGGGGGCATCAACCCCCGATCCTTTTTCTAAAAACTCACATTCCCCAGAAGCGGTCCTTCTTCCGCTTTATCTCGAGGGTCTCGTCCAGCACCATCTTCTCGTCGGTGTTGAGATCGTAATCGGCCAGGCCTTTGACCTCCGATTCCAGGATATCCACGTACAGTATCGAATCGACGTCGATCTGGCGGCCCACCGTCGGACCGTCGATGGATATGGCGATCTCCTGCCCGGAGATACCTTCCTTCAGGATGTCCTCGTTGTCGCGCAGGCTCTTGATCTTGCCGATCTCGTTTCCATCCTTGTCGATCAGCCTCTGGCCGTTCCTGATTCGTCCGGCCAGAACGCGTACGCCGACGATGGCCGGTTTGCTGACCCGGAAGACGCAGTTGGGAAGCAACCGGATCTTGCCTGGGAAGGCGGTCAATGACCGCTTCTCCAGTTCTGCCTTGTGCTTCTCTTCCGCCACCCATTTCTGATAGTCTTCGATCAGTCCGTAGACGATGTCGTTCAGGAAGATCTTGCCCGGGTAATTTGGCAGCGCTTCCTTGGCGTCGACAAGCATATCGATGTTGAAGCCCAGCACTGCCCGGTGGAGTTCGTCATTGTATGAGGACACCTCGATGAGGTCCCTCCTGGAAACGTCCCCTACCTCGTACTTGCGGATCGGGATCCCGGCTTTGGCCGCCTCGAACGCCAGAGCCTCCAGGGAACCGATGGCATCAGCCTTTATCATGACGCCAGAGTCGACCGTTTCGATGTTCACCTTGGTCTCCTTGGTTATCTCTTCCAGGACCGCCTTCTCATTGCCTTTGATCACCCGCAACGGAGCACCAGCAATGACCCCTTCCAATGTCTGGCACATGACCTTCACGCCTGCCGCGGCGGTGACCTCGGTCACGGACCCGAACTTGTCCCGCGGGTCCCGGATCTCGTCCAGCGGCTTCGGTTTCAGGATGGCCTTGACCTTGGTTATGACCGGTTTGTTCCTGGTGCCCAGGGCGACCACGTCTCCCCGGTGGAGGGTACCTGCGTAGAGGATGACATCGACCGTCGGTCCGAGCCCCTTCTCCTCCTTGACCTCCAGGATCGTGCCTTTGGCCGGACCCTCCTCGGTCTTCAGTTCGCTCTCCAGGAACCTTTGGGCCAGTCCCACCAGGACCAGCAACAGGTCGGGTATGCCCTCCCCGGTCTTGGCTGAGATGGGGATGAGCGCGATGTTCTTGGTGAAATCCTCGATCCGGTCATAGCGGTCAGCGGAGAGACCTTCCATGGCCAACCTGCCGGAGATATCGTACAACCGGTTGTTGAGGTTCTCCTTGGCGTTCTCCGGCTGCTCCTTCTCGGAAAATATGAAAGGGGACTTGGGGTGAGATATCCAGCCATCCACCAGATCGATCTTGTTGAGGGCTATGATGAAGGGCGTCTTGAAACGCCTGAGGATGTTGATGGATTCGACGGTCTGCGGCTTCAGCCCTTCATTGATGTCGATGACCAAGATGGCGATGTCCGCCAGGGAACCGCCCCTCGCGCGCAGTGAAGTGAATGACTGGTGTCCCGGTGTATCGATGAACAATAGGCCAGGCACACCGAACTTCCTCTTCCCCATCAGCTGGGCGCACACCTTCTCGATATGCTCCAGCGGCACCTCGGTCGCTCCGATGTGCTGGGTGATGAAACCGGCCTCGCGTGACATTACGGCGGTGCCGCGGATGTAATCAAGCAGGCTGGTCTTGCCATGGTCGACGTGACCAAGTACACTGACTATAGGCTGCCTGATGCTCATATCCAATCGGATTATGGCAAATGTATTTCTATCTTTCTTAGCACCGACGAACAATCGGGATGGATAGTGGGAATACGACTAGAAAAATGAGAATGGAAGAAGGTTAGGAAAACGTTTTGCCAGTCGGTTCACTCGAACAGCCAGGAGCTGACGTTGTACTTGTAGTCCTGGAGCTCGTAGTCGTTGAAGAACAGGTTGATCTCCCGCTTCGCCGATTCCGGGGAATCGGAGCCGTGGATCAGGTTCCTGCCCGTCTGCTGCGCCAGGTCGCCCCGGATCGTTCCAGGGGAGGCTTCCTTGGGATTGGTCTTGCCCATCATCGTCCTTAGTGTGGCGACGATGTCGTCCCCTTCCCAGACCATTACAAGCACCGGACCGGAGGTCATGTACTCGATCAGGCCGTTGAAGAAGCCCTTTCCCTTGTGCTCCCCATAATGGCGCTCGGCCAGTTCCTTTGGGATCCTCATGAACTTCATTGCGACCGGCTTGAAGCCCTTGGCCTCGATCCGGCCCAATATCTCGCTCATGAGCCCGCGCTGGATAGCGTCCGGCTTAAGCATAACGAACGTGCGCTCGATCATCTGGTTTTCGCCCCAGATCACGCTTCAGGGGCCTTGGCCTTCGCCTTGGCTTCCTTTGGCTTCTTTTCCTTCTTGGGCTTGGCCTCGGCTGCGGGAACGACTGCGGTCTCCTCCGGAGCCGGGAGAGCCTTGGGCTCTACCGGTGCCAGCTCTGCCTTTGCGGCAGCGTCGTCCGCTGCCTTCAGGTTGCGGGCATCCGTGGCGAGGTTCTTGCGTGCGGTGTACGCGGCGGTCCAGGTGACCTTCCTCGGGACGCGGCCCATGTCGATCATGTTCTTGGAGCACTTGTTGCTGCAGAACAGATACGTGGTTCCGTCCTTCTTGACGTACATCTTACCGGTGCCTGGCTCGATCGATGCTCCACAGAAGGAGCATATCTTTTGCTCAACCATTTTATGTCACCGTCCAGTTTACCGAATAGATAGCTTGCGGGCCTCTCTCGAGGTCTCCCTTAGCATTAGGATGTCGCCCATGCGCACTGGCCCCATGATATTCCTGGTGATGATCCTCCCCTTGTCGCGACCGTCTAGTACACGGACCTTGACCTGGGTAGCCTCACCCGTCATCCCGGTGCGGCCGATGATCTCGACCACTTCCGAGGCGATGCTCTCTTCATCCACCATGGTTTAGCACCTTACCTTACTTCGCTGCCCTGAGCTTCCTGGCGTTCTCGACGAGGTTGTCCAGCACTGGCTTCCCCTTTCCGGCGTCCAGTATTGCGATGGACGCGGTGGGCTTTTCCAGTCCGCACGCGTTGCCGAGCTCCGCCTTGGATGCTACGTAGACGTACGGGACGTTACGCTCCTCGCACAGGAGGGGCATGTGAGCCAGGATCTCTGGGGGCTGGACGTCCTCAGCCATTACGATAAGGACCGCCTCTCCTCGCTCGACAAGCTTGGTGACCTCGTTGGTCCCCTTCTTGATCTTGCCGGTGTCGCGAGCAAGCTCGACGACCTCGTAGGCCTTGTCCTGCAGTTCCTTTGTCATCTCGAATCTAACGAATGCTGGTTTTGCCATTATTTCACCTCATTCGGATGTTAAACATCCTCATCATTCATTGGTAGAATGCGGAATGTGCCAAAGTCATGGTGATATTTATAACTTGTCGGGTGGTCCCATAGGAGGTAGTTTGGACAATGGCCAGGCGACGACAAGGACTTCTTTGATAAGACCATTTCGGATATGTTTACGGACCAACCTTCCTGTGCAACCAATGGTCTACCAACCACATCGAGCCAAGCAGGCCGACCAACAGGTCCACTCCTACCAATATGAACACGTATGCCATCGTGGTGGACATTCCTGGCTTGTAGATGGCGGTGATCGAGTTGCCGGTCACCTCGATTATTGTATCATTTGCCAGCAAAAAGCTGGTATTGAAGTTGGTATCCAGGTCCAGACCGTACCTCCATTCTGTGGAACCATGGCTGCCGATCAGCACTATCGAATCGTTCTTTTGGACCAGCAGGCCGTCCCCATAAATACCCATGATCCAAACCACACCCGTTTCGTTGGATCGATAGGCTCGACCGTCCGGACCTACTGCCCATATCATTCTGGCTTCATCTTCGAGATAGGCCGTGTCTCCATTGACAAATACATTACCGACCGCCCCTTGGAATTCCGTTCTGAACCGGAAAGCACTATCGCTTGTTCTTCGCGCACTCAGCGTGGTGTTGCTGATATTGCCGTGATCATCGATGGAGCGACTGAAGCTGTAGTTCACGGTCTGTATTGTAATCATCCAGTCATTCAATTGCTCTTGCGGTTGGATAGGTTCCGTCGGTTCCATCGTCCAATTCTTTTGCAGATCCTTGGTCAATCCCATTTCGACGTAAAACGGGCCGCTGAGGGAATTGTCATTAATGAATGGTATTGTGATCGTTCCGTTTTTCTCCAGATTTATGAAGTTAATAAAGTTAACAGAGCCTGAAATTATGGATGAATATGAGAACGCATTCCTTTTGCCGAGGATCGATCCGTCCGATGATATCGAAATTAGCTCATCAAAGGCAAGGTCATCATAAAGGCTGATGGCATTCTTCGATCCGACCCCGTGGTCGATCAGGACAGTCCCATCGGTGCACGATCCCCATAAATTCACCGAGCCATTATCCGTATACCTCCAATTCACCCAACCATTACTGTTAAGGCAAAGCACTGTGCCTGTCATGGATCCGTTTGCGATATGCAAGTAGAGATTGCGATCATATCCGGTGTCGCACCTGTCCATGCCCGCTTCTGTGAAGCTCCATTTCAGACCTCCGTTCTTCTTAAGGCATTCCAGTGTCGTGGTTCCGTTATGCTTGTCGATCAAAAGGAGATCGTCCATGTAATATTGATTGTAGGAAACCAAAGAGGTGTATGGATGTTCCCAGACCACTCTGTTGTTCGAATCGATGGATCTTATCTTCAGATCATCCACATCATTCATGATTATCGAGTCGTTCGTATGAGAGACCACTTGACCCTGGTTGGTTTCCATGTCTATCTTCCATTTGATACCCATGCCTCCGGTCGCTCTTTCCTCATCAAGGAGACCGATCCCAATGATACCAGATGATACCAGAAATAAAGCGATGAGCACGAATATCGCCAAGAGCTTGAGATTCCGACCTATCTTATCCAATCTGCTTCCCAGTATGAGAGGCTGTGACTGATATTTATTCTACCGTATATATTGTATATACTGGAATGGGAATGAATCTCGAAAGACATGCTCGCTGAAGCCCACCGAGACCTCGTTCCCTAGTATCAGGTCCTTCGTTTCACCGATGCCTTGGTGGCGACGGTCATGATCGTTGGGGGAGGCTGTCTTTCATCCTTACCTTGGATGTGACGGCCCCGTTCTCTACCGCTTCAATCGTCGGCTGATCTGGTTATTGCGTTCATTTCACTTTCTTGCCTCCAGATCATTTCCATTCTGTCCACTGCACGTCTGTGGGAGGGACAATCCGTGAATCGATGGCCGTTCCTCCGACGTCTGCCATGAGAGTGAGGAGACTGGCAGGGTCATTCCTATGCTTGCGATGGCCTCGCTGGGTTTCCCGCGTTTCACTATCCTGCCCTGATCCAACAGGCAAGCGCTATCTCCCAGCTCCACCGCATCCCCGATATCATGAGTGACGATGATGCACGGGGTCCTGGTCCTTCGGATCAATGTCCTGATCTCTTTTCGGATCGTCGTCTGGGCGCCCGTGTCGAGGGCGTTCAGCGGCTCGTCCAGGAGGAAAATGTTGGGTCCCAGGACAAGCGTCCTTAGCAGGGCCACTTGCTGCCTCTGGCCCCCGGAAAGGTTCGATATCCGCACATCCTTGAGCTCCCATAGGGAATATTCCTCCATGTAGGGACGGACAGTCTCGATGATCTCCTTTTCTCTAAGCCTCTTGACCTTAAGGCCAAAGGCCAGGTTCCCTAACACCGTCATATGTGGGAATAGGGCATAGTTCTGGAACATGAAACCAGTGCCGCGCTGGTCGACCGGGAGGTTGATGCCCGCCTCGGAATCGAACAGGACGCTCCCGTTTATCACGATCCTGCCGCTGTCAGGTTGCATGAGTCCGGCGACCATCTTCAGTATGGTCGTCTTCCCGGATCCATTTCTACCGAACAGCACATGGATGTCCTCATCTTTGACCATCATATCGACGTCTAGGACGTAGTCCCTGAGCTGCTTCTTGACCCTGATCTCAACTGACATTGGCCATCCTCCTGCCCAGCAATTTTACAGAAAGGATAACTGCGAAGGAAATTGCTACCAGAACGATCGATATGGACAAGGCCGGCCCGATGTCGCCTTCGAACGATGAGTAAATGGCCAGAGGCATGGTCTGGGTCACCCCTGGCATGTTGCCAGCGAACATAATGGTCGCCCCGAACTCCCCAAGCGCCCGGGCCCAGGCCATGATGGCGCCGGACAGCAGGCCGCTCGAAGCTAGGGGCAGGGATATGCGGGAGAATGTGTTCCAACGGGACGAACCCATGGTCCGGGCTGTTTCCTCATACTCTATATCCACTCCCTGAAAGCTCATCCGTGCCTGACGGATATAGAACGGTGAGGAGACGAACACCTGGGCCAGCACCACTGCGAATGTGGTGAAGGCGATGTCCACCCCGAACAAATGGAAGTATTGTCCAATGATCCCGCGCCTGCCGAACGCCATTAGCAAGGCAAGACCCGCCACGGCCGGAGGTAGGACGGCCGGGATATCGGTGATGGTGTCAACCAGCATCCTGCCCCGATACTCGAACCTTGCGTTGATGTAAGCGATCGGGGTGCCGAAAAGCAATACGATGATCGTGCTCGCTGTGGCAGTGATCAGACTGAGCCATAACGCGTCGGCAACGGTTGGGTCGTTCAGGGATGTTAGAAAATCCCCAAGGGATATCTTGAGAAAAAGGGAGGCGATGGGGATCGAGATAAAGGCTAGGGCTAACACTATGATCACGCCCAGCAACAGGCGGCCGGCGTAGCTGCCCATCTTGTTCCCCCATTTTCTTGCCCTCGCCTCTGTTTCTTGCATCTTCACAACTCGGCAGACCTATTTTCTTGGCTCATTCCACTGTGATGAAACCGTATTTGGCCATTACCGCCTGACCGTCTGGTGACATCACATAGCCTATGAAACCAGATGCCTCGGTCGGATGGGCGAAGGAAACAAGCCCACCTATCGGATAAACAGCGATAACATTGTAAGCGTCCGAGATCGGTATCTGGGTGACCTTCGACCCTGCCCCTGCCGCATCGGTGGTATAGACTATTCCAGCGTCCGCCTCTCCTAATGATATCTTTGTGACGATGTTGTTCACAGAGGATTCCTGTGACACCACGTTGCCCATGACCTTGGTCTGGAAATCGGTGAACTCCGAGCTGCTGTTCGATATCGATCTCATGAAGGTCCTGGTGTAATTGCCGATGGGGACACTGGTGTCTCCGATCACGATCTTGATCCCGGATTTCGTGAGATCGGAAAGGGAGATCACCCCGGCTGTGTTTGAAGACGGGACAATGACCACCAAGCGGTTCTTAGCGAATGTCTGAATGGTCGAGTTATCGATCATATCGGCGGTCGCCACCGCATTCAGATTCTTGTAATCGGCAGAGGCGAATACATCTGCGGTGGCACCGTTAAGGAGCTGTGTCTTGAGGTTGGCAGATCCGTCAAAGTTGAAATTCAGCTTGATGTTGGTGTGATTTGCTTCATAGTTGTTTCCCATTTCAGTGAAGGCCGCTTTCAGGGAAGCCGCGGCGAACACGGTGACCTCTGTCTTGTTCGCCGACGGTTGGGTGCTTAAGGAAACGCCAGCGACGACTATTGCGACGATGACCAGCACTACGGCGATGACGGTCAAGGCCTTCTTGTTCAATGCCATATCAGATCCTCCATTTTCCTGTATTCGTTATCCCTAGTTTTTCCAATCCAGATGCATTTCGACCAGGTTCGTATATCATGGGAATTTCCTCTTTTTCAACCATTTATCTTGATCAGTTTGAGATGGACCTCGTTCAGCCCCAGCCTCGCGGTCTCAATCTTGAACCCTACCGTGCGGGATTCCATCTCGATCCACGGGGGCGCGTGATCGCAAACGATCTCCAGAGTGGCGAACTTTCCCTTCCGGATGAAGGATTGAAGGATCTGCTTGCTGCTTAGTTCAGGCCTCTTTCCCTGTGTCTCCTTGATCGAGATGAAGAAGTTGCCGGGTGTGCTCTCCAGCGGGACAGGGACGGCCGCGGTCAGAGGAGTTGCCGCCTCGTTGCGGTCCTTCTCATTCTCTGACCAGACCTGTTCCAGGAACGTGTCCGGCTTTCCTGGGATCTCCCATACGTTGAACTGTGCCTTCTCCAGTTCATAGAACAGGGCCCCGCTGGCCGAACGGGCTACGAATATCTTGCATGGTTCCATGAACTTGAGGAGTTCCCCGACCTTGCTCCTCATCTCGCCCAATCCTTTGGTCGGGTCCACTTTGAAGTCCATCTCCCGGTCCTTCACCCACACCCCTTTGTCCCGTCTGTAGACGACCACTGTCCCAGGCCGGTTGAGAGGGATCGTGGCGCCGTCCTCAACGATGGCGGCGACCTCATGAGCATCATTTTCGCACATCTTTCCAGATCCCTTATTTCAACATCAGGCGTTCCACTGCATTGCCGCCCTCGATGTGCTGGTCCAGTATCTCTTCGACGTCTCCCGGTGTGACGGAACCATACCACACATTGTCCGGGTAGACCACCACGATGGGCCCTTTCTCACAGATGCCGTAGCATCCGGTGTTCGTGACGAAGACCTCGTTGCTGATCTCCCGGTCAGATATCTCCTCGTTGAACTTTGCCAGCACATCCACACCGGCCTTGGAGTGACAGAATCCTTTCTGTTGGCCGTTCGAACGCGAGCTGGTGCATACGAAAATATGGTGCTTCGGTTTTTGCATGTCATTTACCTCCCTTTTCGAACAATTCCTGTTTCTTCCTTTGGCGATATGTGCCGTACTTTGATTCGAGCAGAGTGTTGGTGAACCGGTCAAGGAAGGCCAAGGTCCCGGCATATCCGGCGGAAAGGATCCTCTGCCCTCCGACCCGGTCGTTTATTGGATATCCGACCCGGACGAGCGGTATCCCTTGCCTTTCGGTCAGCACCTTCCCGCCCGAATGACCGATGGCGATGTTGACGCCGGAACGGACACATGCCTCTTCGATGGAGGCAAAATCGGCCTCCCCGATCAGCTCAGGCTGCTCGTCCTCTGGGAACAACGGAGCGATGAGGTCCTTCAGCCTGGAGATCTGGGTCCCTGATGCGACGACTGCCGGGAAAGCGCCGTTCTCTGCGCACAAGGTTGTGAACGCGTAGACCAGTTCCGGCTCGCCATAGACAGCCGGCAGCCCTTCCGCGTTATACTTATGGGAATCGGCCATGGCATCCAGCAACCACCCCCTCTCCAAGGTCAAGCTCTCTGGGACCGTTCTTCCCGTCAACTCCCGCAAGGTCTTCAAGAAAAGATCTGTGCTCTCCAGCCCTATCGGAAGAGGCAGGTTGTACAATGGCACCCCGAACTCTCCCTCCAAGAAGGCACCCGGTGAAATGTTGGCTGGGCAGGTCCTCCCGAACTGGATGGTGGCTGACGCCCCGCCCATCCGTTCTATCGATCGGGTAGGGGTGCCGCCGGAGGGGATCTTCTGGTACCTTCCCCCGAAAGGGCGGTCCAAGGTCATGGAATAATCCGGGATCAGTGTATGCTCGATCCCCATCAGAACAAGCATTCTTTTGATCTCACGAATGTCCGCTGGGCTGATGTGCGGTACTATGATATTGATGCCCTGATGCTTCTCTAAAAGCGATGCATAATGTTGGACCACCGCCTTGGTTGCCGCCCAGAAACCTTCCGAATGACTACCCGCATAGGATGGCGTGGAAACTGGAATGAAGTCAACCTGACAGTCAGGACGCGCATTTTGATACTTCTGGACCATCCCCTTCACATCGTCACCTATCGTCTCCGACAGGCAGGTGGTGACGATCCCCAGTACTTTGGGCCGGTACACGCGAAGGACATTGTCCATGGCCTTGTGGAGGTTCGGCTCACCGCCGAATATGGTCTGCTTCTCGTTCAAAGCGGAGGAGGCGATGTCCACCGGCTCATTGAAATGTTCCACATTGGCCAGGCGCATGTAGGTGCTGCACCCTTGGGAGCCGTGGACAAGGACCATCGCCCCTTCGATCCCCTTGAATGCGATCACACCGCCCAATGGCATGCACATGTTGCACTGGTTCTCATTGACCTGCTTCGCCCGAAAGGTCTCGTTGGCGATCATTGCCGTTCCCTCTCTGGCAGGACCTGCCTAAGATGCTTCCAGACCGGAGAGCAGGCGCTGATGTACACTTCACGAGCGAACCGCAACGCGCCCTCATATCCGGCCAGCGCGTCCTTGCGGTCATGGTTGTGATCGATGAAGCCGATGCCCAGCTTATAGGCCAGGGTACGCTCCTTCACCCCTCCGGCCATGACGTCGATCTTTTTCTCGAGAAGGAACCGCTCCAGCTCTGCTGGGTTGGCGTCGTCGATGATTACGGTACCATCCTCTAGCATGCCGCTGAGGGTCTGATACTCCTCAGAACGCCCGGTCTGGGTGCCGACGACCACAACCTCGACCCCCAGCTCATTTAGCTGACGTACTATGGCCATGGCCTTGAATGCCCCTCCGACGTAGATGGCCGCCCTCTTTCCCCGCAGCTTGTCGCGGTAACGTTCCAGCTGCGGCCGTAGCATGCTGGTCTCACGCTCGATCAGTTCCTCGGCCCGCTTCGAGACCTGATCGTCGCCATAGAATCTGGCGATGCTGCGCAGGCTGGTGGCGATGTTCTCGCTGCCGAAGAAGTTCACGTCCAGACAGGGTATGCCGAACTCCTTTTCCATCTGGGAGGCTAACCAGTGCATGGAGCCGGTGCATTGGACCAGGTTGAGCCGGGCTTCCGGTGCCTTCTTCAATGCCTCAACGGATGAATCGCCGGTGAAGGCGACGTTGATCTCGATCCCGATCTCCCTGAGATACCGCTCCACTATCCATTTCTCACCTCCGAGGTTGTACTCACCCAGGAAGTTCACGGTGTTGTTCTTCTTGATCTTGGTCCCTTCCTTGGGGCGGATCAGCCTTAGCAGCGCCTCGGCAGCGGCGCGGTATCCGACTATCTTGTTTCCGGAGACGAATCCAGTCGATTCCACTGGGATCACGTCTATGCCGTACACCCGCGAGGCCTCCTTGCACACCGCGATGATATCGTCTCCGATGACCCCGACCACGCAGGTAGAGTAGACGAAAATAGCCGGCGGCCGGTACTTTGAGACGATCTCGTCGATACATTCCGCCAGCTTCTTCTCGCCTCCGAAGATCACGTCCCTCTCCCGAAGGTCTGTGGAGAAGCTGTTGCGGTACATCTCAGAACCGCTGGACAGACTCCCGCGTATGTCCCAGGTGAAGGTGGCGCAACCTATCGGGCCATGCACCAGGTGGACCGCGTCAGTGACCGGGTTGAGCACGACCCGCGCCCCGCAATAGACGCAGGCCCTCTGGCTCACCGACCCGGCAAGACTGTCGTTCCCGCAGCTCACATGGCTCTTGCTCTTCCCCTTGGTGACGATCGAACCCTGACGTTCTTCGATGCACACGGTCTGGGCGGAAGACCCGCAGTTGGTACCCATGCTATTTACTCCAGTCCGGTCCCGGTCACAGCACCAGCTCGAAGTCCTCGTCCAGGCTGTCCCGGTCCCTCCTTTCCAGAAGGGTGTTGCTTATCATCTCGATCAGGCGCATACAGCCGCGGTAGCCTACTATTGGCATCAACGGGTGGACGGCGCGATCCAGCACCGGGAACCCCACCCGCACCAGCGGTATGTCCTCTGCCCGGGAGATGTACTTGCCATACGAGGTCCCGATCAGCAGGTCCACCGGAGATTGTTTGATCCATTGGTGCAGATCGAAGAGATCTCCTTCAGCCTTTACCTTCCGCTCGGTTATCCCGGCCCCGTCCAGCATCTTGTTGATCCGGATCTCGAATTGGGGCCCCGGCGTACCGGTCAGCACATAAACCGGCCTCATGCCCATGGTGAGCAGGAATTCGGTGAGCGGGATGACTATGTCCGGATCACCGAATACCGCCACCCTCTTCCCCTGATAGTGGAAATGGGTGTCGATCAGGGTATCAACCACCTGGCCCCTCTCGATGGTCAATTCATCCGGCACTTTGACCCCGAATCCCTTTTTGAGGGCCATTATGAGATCATCGGTCGCCTTTACACCGATCGGGATGTCCAGTGGGACGCATGGTACGCCGCACTTCTCCTGGAGGGCGATGCCGGCCGCATCCGACGAGTATGATCCCAGCGACAGGGTCATCTTGGAGTTGCCCGAGTCCCTGATCTGGGCCACGGTCGTTCCGCCCTTGGGATACATCTCGTACTTGTTGGTGAGCGGTGAGTCCAGTACGTCCGTTGTGTCCGGGAACATGGTGAAGTCGATGCCCATGTCGTGAACGATCCGCTTCATCTCCCTCATGTCCCCCGGGTTGACGAAGCCGGGGATCAGGTTGACCCTTTCTTTACGGGCACCTCCGTCAAATTGGGCCAAGTACGTGACCATCGCCTTGCACATGTTGCTGAAGCCGGTCACGTGCGAGCCCTTATAGCTGGGTGTGTTGGCGTGTATCACGCATTTTCCTTCGGGCACCTCTGACTGCTTGATCATCGTGGCGACATCGTCACCGATGGTCTCAGAAAGGCAGGTCGTGTGCACGGCCATTATTTCCGGGTTGTAGATCTCGAACACGTTCTTGATCGAGGTCTTGAGGTTGGCCGCTCCGCCGAAGACCGAGGTGCCCTCGGTGAACGAGCTAGACGTGGCCAGCACCGGGTCGCGGAAGTGCCGGGAGAGGTGCATGCGGTGATAGGCGCAGCATCCCTGGGAACCATGGCTGTGCGGCAGGCATCCGTGAATGCCTAAGGAAGCGTACATCGCCCCGATCGGCTGGCAGGTCTTGGCCGGGTTGATCTTGCCGACAGTGTGCTCTACCGTTTCCTTGGGGACGCATTCAAGCATCGGGGACACCTCCCTTGGGTTCAGCCTCTTCCCATGGCGCCTCGACCAGCTTCCAGGCCGGGGTGGTCATGGCGTTCACGACCTCACGCGCGAATACGATGGCCCCGGTGAAGCCGGCATAGGGGCCGCTGTAGTCGTAGGAGTGCAATTGCTTCGCTGGCACGCCCATCTTGTGGATGACGTACTTGTCCCTGACCCCGGAGAAGAACAGGTCCGGCTTGAGGATCTTTATCAGGTCCTCGATCTCATGATGATTAAAGTCGTCGATCATGATCTGGCCATCCTTCATGCAGGAGTACATCCCCTCGTAGTAGTTCAGCGACACCTTCTTCTTCAGTTCCTCGAATTTCTCCTTGGACATGCTGAGATGAACGTGGCCTTCGCGGAACAGTTCCTGGTCCGGTTCGATGTGGAGCTCGGGAATGTTCTTCTGGTCCGCGTCCGGTTGGATGGAAGGGATGACCTCCCTTCCTTCGTAGTCATCGCGGTGGGCGAACTCGTATCCGGCCACCACCACCTCCATCCCCAGGTCCCTGAGGAGGTATTGATAATGGTGGCTGCGGGACCCGCCCACCAGGGTGAACGCGGTCTTGCCGGTGCATATCTTGCGGTACTGTTCGATCGCCGGCATGATGCGTGCCGTCTCGCGGGCGATGACCTCTTCGGTCCTTTGGGTGAGGGCCTCGTCCTGGAAGCACTGGGCCAGCTGGCGCAGCGATTGTGCGGTGCTCTCCACGCCGATGAAGTTGACCTTTATCCATGGTGTTCCGTACTTGGTCTCCATCATCTCGGCGATGTAATTGATCGAACGGTGGCACTGGACCAGGTTCAGGTCGGCCAGGTGCAGGTTGCGGATATCCTGGTAGCTGGTGTCACCGGTCAGGACGCAGTTGATGTCATAACCGATGTCCTTGAGGATGCGTTCCAACTCCCATCCATCCCCGCCGATGTTGTATTCTCCAAGGATGTTGATCACATGCTTGCCGACCTTCTCCCTGGCCCCCTTCCCGACCACGAACGCCATGAGGTTGTTGTTCGCGATGTGGTGGCCGCCCGATTGGCTGACCCCTTTGTATCCTTCGCAGTTGAAGGATAGGACCTGGATGCCGTGCTTCGCCTCGGCCGCCTTGGCCACTGCGTTGATGTCGTCCCCGATCAGTCCGATGGGGCAGGTCGAGCAGATGCTTATGGCGCTCGGATGGAATGTGTTGACCACTTCGTCGATCATCGCCGCCAGCTTCTTCTCTCCACCGAAAACGATGTCGCTTTCCTGCATATCGGTGGTGAAGCACATGCTGTTGAGCATCTTCTCGGGTGGAGTGTCGTCATCGGCCCGAGCCTTGTTGCGCCTGGTGCCCCAGGCATAGTAACTGCAGCCGACAGGCCCGTGGACTATATGGGCCATGTCCTTTATCGGGCCGAGGACCACGCCCTTGCACCCTGCATAGCAGCAGCCGCGCTGCGTGAGTATGCCGGGGATGGTGCGGGTGTTGGCCTCGATCTGCTGCGGTGCCGCCGCCTGGTCCTTGATAACTATGTGTTTTTTCCGGTTCTTCTTGACCTTGTCCGGATACTTGGAGTACATGCCCTCGAGTTCGGCTTCGTTGATGGTCATTGATGAATCACCTTACCATATGGCTGCCTCGCCGGATTCCCCGGTGCGCACCCGAACGACGTCCAGGATGGGCAGCACCAGTATGATGCCGTCACCCACTGCCTTCTCCGACTTGTTGGCCGTGGTTATCGCGCTGACTATCCTTGGGACATCCTCATCATAGGCCAGAATGGTGAAGAGCCTCCGCGGGAACGGCCTCGATCCATCGAGGAAGCTGGTCACCTGATGCTCCGTATCGGCTGGGTCATTGATGTCGTCGTGCGCCATCTCCATCAGTTCCTTCTTGTGCTCCTCGAGGACCTCCGGCCTGGGGACCGGCTTTCCGCGGCCAAGGACCTTGACCGCTGTGAACCCGGCCACTCCCGCATCGATGAGCGCCTTCTTTGTCGCGCTCGTCCTGTTCATCCGTACAAGTGCCATTATTTCCTTCATCTCGACACCTCGTTACAGCCCCTTCCCGCCGCGGGAGATGGTGTAGGCCTCTTCGACCGAGCTCACGAATATCTTGCCGTCCCCGAACATCCCGCTCTCCCCGGTCTTCGCGGCCTTCAGTATGGTCTCGATTATGGTCTTCTTCCCCTCGTCGTGGATCACCACCATGATCATTGTTTTCGGTATCTCGTCGTAGACGACGTTGCCCACTTTGAGGCCTTTCTGTTTTCCGCGTCCGACCACATCCACGATGGTGGCGGCTGGGAATCCTTCGGCCCACAGGGCGCCCAATACCTCATCCTTCTTCTCCGGGCGTACGATGGCTCTGATCAGTAACATTTGTCTGGCCTCCTTCACATGTTCCTATTTTCAAGCATCCATGAACCCGTGTTTCATCATCAGTTCCTCGAGACGGTCCTGCTTCATCGGTTTGGGGATGACGAACATTTTGTTGGTGTCGATGGCCTTGGCCAGGCTCCGATACTCTTCTGCCTGGTTGGAGGTCGGATCGAAGTCGATCACCGTCTTCTTGTTAATCTCCGCCCTTTGGACCAGGTTGTCCCTCGGGACGAAATAGATGAGCTGAGAACCGAGCTCCTCCGCGAATGCTTTCAAAAGTGCGTGCTCGTTATCGACCTTACGGCTATTGCATATTATGCCGCCCAGCCGGACCTTCCCGTTAATGGCATATTTCTGGATGCCTTTGGCGATGTTATTGGCCGCGTACAGGGCCATGAGCTCACCGGAAGCGACGATGTAGATTTCCTCCGCCTTTCCCTCCCTTATGGGCATGGCAAATCCGCCGCAGACGACGTCACCAAGCACATCATAGAAGACGTAGTCAAGGTCCGGAGTGTACGCTCCTAGTTGTTCGAGCAGATTGATGGAAGTGATGATGCCACGACCAGCGCAGCCCACTCCCGGTTCCGGCCCGCCTGACTCGACGCATTTGGTACCCATATACCCCGGTTTCAGAACTTCGTCCAGATCGACGTCGTCCCCTTCGTCCCTCAATGTGTCAAGCACTGTTTTTTGACACAGCCCATGCAACAACAGACGGGTCGAATCGGCCTTGGGATCGCAACCGACCACCATGACCTTCTTCCCAGCCGATGCCAGCGCCGCCACGGTGTTCTGGGTTGTCGTGGATTTGCCAATGCCGCCTTTTCCGTATATCGCTATTTGCCTCATGTCATAACCTCCTATCTCTCCGCGTCGAAATCGTTTTCATCAATCAGGAAAAATGTCTGGACATTGCCAGAATAATGATTCGGTCGAGCCGTTCCGTGACAGCTCCGATATCCTGAACTCTCCCGATCAAAGACCGGACGCTTCCTCCGGAATTGGGGCGGAGCATTGGGACGCCCTTCCATCCCCTTCGAACAACCGCCCTCACCGATCGCTCTCATCTGTCTACTCTCGAAGCAATAGGTTGTGGATCTCATTGTATGTCCTGCTTCGTCCATGTACAATTAGCTAATAAAGTATTTGATTCCTAGATGTATGAGCATAATTACTATCATAATGCAGACGATTGTACATTGATTGAATCGATAATTAGATGTGTTCATCGAAGCATTTCTAAACCCAAATTGATGGCCAGTCGAGATGATGATACCTTGGAAGGGTTGCTTTCCCATCGATAGAGTTTTGTTAGAATATCAGAAATCTCGGCGTATCTACGATTCTTAAAATAATCAGAATCGATAAACCAACATCTACAATACCGACTAACTGGATACATTGATGGATGGTTCTAGAATGATTATGCTGGATACTCAAACTTGCATAGATTATAAATGAGATCAGGTCGGATGCAACCTGCCAATCAGTCACATGAACAACATTTTTTATCAATATCCAGTATAGGCATTTAGTGCTCCCATGATCTATGACAAAGAACAGATCGAAATGCAGGGCCGGATGAAGATCGCCTTGGATATCCTCGAGAGCTGTGAGGAATTCGTTTCGATCATCCCTGAGGTACGAACAAACCTGGTGTACACGAGGGAAAAGCCGCGGGACCGATCCGATGTCCTGGCGGTCACTGGAAGAATAACGGCTGTCGGAGGAAGACCGTACGCCTCCGGAAAAGCGTCTTTCGGGGCGTCAAGTCACATGGCCAGGTTTCTAATAGCGGTGCATGAGAAATTCCCCCAAGTCAGGGCTGGCATCAACTTCGCGAACGACAAGGACTTGGTCCCCTTCCTGGAATCCTACGCCAAAAAGAAAGGATGGATACTGTGCGCCATTGATCGATCGCACGAACCCCAGGAGATCGTGGATATCGAGGGCATGTCCGTGCCTTGGAAGGCCAAGGAGGTTCTGAGGATATGCGGGGACAGACTGCCCAAATTGGCATATGAGAACGGAGCCGTCGGAAAGGAACCGGTAACAGCCTTGCTCGGAGAGGACCCGATCGAAGTGGTAGAGCAGGTCTGCGAACTGGCCAGGGAATATGCCAAGCAAAGGAATCCTGTCGCGGAGGTCAAGGTGGGCAAGCTCACTCCAGAGGCCCTCGAACGGCTCATACTTCCTCACGTTGGAATGATCAACAGCTCCGTCATAGTTCCGCCCAAGGCCGGCGTCGATTCGGGAGTCATAGACATCGGGAACGGAAACGTGCTGGTGATAGCCGAGGACCCGATCTTCACCTTGCCTGGTCTGCCTCTGTCATTCTTCGGCTGGGCAACGGTGCAAATTGGGGCCAGCGATGTAGCGGTCATGGGCGTCAAGCCCCAATTCATGACCTACACACTATTGCTGCCACCCACGGCAGGCGACCGGGACGTGACCGAGATCGTAAGCTCAGTTGATAAGGCAGCCAAGGAGCTCGGCATATCCATAGTTGGCGGGCATACGGCATACTATCCTGGCATCACCTCACCTCTGGTCGGCGGAGTGACGGTGTTCTCAATAGCCAAGAAGGAAGAGCTCATCACCCCGATGGGAGCGAAGCCGGGCGACGATGTCATCCTGACCAAGGGACCGGGCATTGAGGCCGTGGGTGCGCTCGCGATCCTGATGAGGGAAAAGCTTAGACCGGCCATCGGAAATGAGCTGCTGGCAAAGGCGGAAGCACTGGCCTATCGAATGACGGTTGTGGAGGACGCCGAAATAGCCAGGGGCAAAGGGGGCGTGACCAGCATGCATGACGCCACAGAAGGAGGGGTCATGGGAGGGCTATTCGAAGTGGCCAAGGCGAGCGATGTGGGTATGAGGTTGGATGAACGTCTCATGGTATATCCGCCCGAGGTCAGGGCGGTCTGTGAACATCTGGGCATCGATCCCTTGAAGGTTATCTCGGAAGGTTCGCTCATCATCACCTGCAAGCCCGACAGTTCAGAGAAGATCCTGACCGGCCTAAGGGAACGATCGATAGACGCTTCGGTGATCGGTAAGGTGACCGGAAGGAAGGAGGAACGCCTGATCACCAGAATGGACGGCACGGACGAGAACCTGGCCGTACCCGCGGTGGACGAGTTCTGGCCTATGTTCTTCAAAGCCCTTCAGGGATAGTGCTGCTGGATCTCACCGATGATACGGTTTGCCCGGCCTACTGACGAGTACTATCCCTGAACTCGGCCAGCACCCGGTAGGCCACGGCTTGGCTGGAGGTCATCGCCATCATCGCCCCGACCATGACCGCATCGAACATCTCGTCCTCGCTCGCTCCATACTTCGAGGCCTGCTTGAAGTGGACCATCAAACAATGTTCTGCACCCAGCGCCGACCCCGCCGCGATAGATGCCAGCTCCATTGTCTTCTGGTCCATGAACTTCGGTTTGAACAGGATAGCGCTGGAGAGTTCGGAATAAGGGATGAACATGTCTGGGCGGCTGGAAAGCACCTCCGATACCACCGGGATCTGCCCGTAGACCTTCCTGACCCGGTCCAGGACCCTCTGAACGCGCTCTTCGCTATAGCGGTCACCCTCGGGATTGCCCTCTGCCATGGTGGCCCGAAGGCGGTGCGATGGAATAATCCTTTCACTCCGTTACGGCAACGGTCATCTACGTGGGCTTAGGCACCGTCCGAATTCCTTTCGATTATCCTGAGGTACAAGAAGGTGGCCCATCTGGAGGGAGCCTTCTTCTGACCGAACTCCCAATCCCGGTAATCCTGCCATATCGACTCGGGTGTCAGTCTTCCCTGGTGGTCCGCCTTGGATGTCAATACCGACATCATGTCAGCATATCGGAGATCGGAACGGACTCCACTGAACCGGCTGAGCACATCAGCGACGTGAAGTATGTCGTACCAGACCAGGGGTGCCTTCACCTTGCGGAAATCGGTTCCCATATAGAACTGGTATGGATGCCTCTCCCGGGAGTCCTTCCACAGGTCCAGCAGGCACTCCGTTCCAAACTTCGCCGCGTCGCTGGAGGCCAGGCCGGGGAATTCGGACATGACCCTCAACGATATCAGGGTGGCATATGGGCATGGGTCTTCCTTCCTGCCCGGTCCACGGAATTTACCGATCTCTTTGGACCCTTTGCACCGCCATCCTTTCTCGGATGACAGGGCCGCGATGTTCAGGGCGGCACGGACGACCCGGGGATCCTCGGCCAGGCCCATTTGGGCTAACGAGCTGACTATCATCGGTGCGTCGCAGATGACCCAAGCCATCTCTTCGACGCCGGAGCCGCCAAAGTGCTTGGGGATGACCATCGGCACCCGGAACTGCCCTTCCTCCGAGATGTTCGCCATCAAACGGTCGATCGCGACCCTCACCTCAAGGTCACCGGCCTTCAGCCCTACATCGGACAGGAACTCCAGGATATGGATGGGATGCGATGGTGACCGGTGGCTGTTGAGAGGACGCCAAGGAGCCGCAACGATCGACACCAGTGACCTGATCTTCGGATCGGAGAGCATGGCGGTCCGGGCGGCCACGACCTCGTGATCGGACCGGTCTAGATGAAGGAGATCGAGCATCGTCCGGTACCTCACGTACGGTGGCCCTCCCATCAGCCATTCGATCGTTCCTTTCCCGATCCTTTGCGTCATGCATACCCAGCAAGTTCTTCAGAACACGTGCAGGTCGTCCTTGTCATGGTGCAGCTGCATCTCTTCCTGCTTGAATATCGCGCACACCGGTTCCTCGATCTCGTGCCCGTAGTTCCGGTACCATTTATCGCATAGCCAGCGCTGCAGCGTCTTGATGTCGTCGTCGCCCATGTGACGGAAGCGGCCCTGCAGTTTCAGGTATTCGGTCACCGGAAGCATCTGTTTCGGCTTGTAGGTGGTGCGCGACTCGCCCTCTTCATACTCGAACAGCGTCCACATGCCCGTTTCCACCGCGAGCTTGGCGATCTCCATGCTCATGGCCGATTCATACTTCCACCCAGGGACGCAGGGGGTAAGTATGTGCAGGAATCGGAACCCGGACATGCGTTTCGCCTTGTCCACCTTCCTAACGAAATCGTTGAAGTGGGCGATCGAAAGCGTTGCCGCATAGGGTGGGTCGTGCGCCTCCACGATCTTCATCAGGTCCTTCTTGAAGGTCCTCTTTCCCTGTACCTTGCTGCCGACCGGCGAGGTCGTGGTCCAGGCACCGAACGGGGTGGATGAGGAGCGCTGTATCCCGGTGTTCATGAACGCCTCGTTGTCCACGCAGACGTACACGATGTCCTCGTTCCGGTCCAGGGCGCTGGAGAGGGCCTGTAGCCCGATGTCGAACGTACCACCGTCTCCGGCTATGCCCACCACCAACGATTTCTTTCCCCGGCGTCGGTATGCCGCCCTGATCCCGGTGGTGACCGCTCCGGTGTTCTCGAACGCGGTGAAGAAGTAGGGTGTCCGGAAGGATGAGGTCGGATATTGGGCGCTGAACACGACCGCACAGCTGGCCGGGACATAGACGGTGGCGTCCGGTCCGAGGATGCGCATCACGTTCTTGATGGCTATGGCCACGCCACAGCCGGGGCAGGCGCCATGGCCGCTCATGAAGAACTCGTTCCGCTTGATGTCCTTGAGACCGTGCATCTCCTCCATCACATGTCACCCCTCAGATCATGCCAGTAAACATCGCGTTCGGGCGTCTTCTCCATGCTGTCCTCGACCACCTGGAACACTTTGGAGAGGATCTCCGGCGTGAGGTCCCGTCCTCCCAGTCCGGCGATATGGTCGGTGACCGGCAGAACGCTCCCGTATAGGGCGTTCCTCACCTCGGTGAATACCGGTCCATATGAGTTGAATGAAACGGAACGGTCGAACACCCCCAATGCCTTGAGACCGGACACCGCCTCGATAAGCTCCCCCTTAGGGAATGGCCTCATGAAGCGAATCCGGATCAGACCCGCCTTCTTACCCTCCGCCCTCAGCCGGTCCACGACCAGGCGGGACGTTGTGGCGGCGGTGCCGATCGCCACGATGGCATATTCCGCCCCATCCATCCGGTACAGGTCCAGCAGATCGCCATAGGAACGGCCGAAGCGTTTACTGAAATCGATATCGATCTCTTTGATAGCAATCTTTGCCGAATCGATCGCCCGGTCCAGCTGGTACCTCATCTCCGTGGCGTACTCCGGCGGGCAGATAGGGTTCATAACGATCGGATCGTCCGGATCCAGTACGTTCACCGGGACATATTTCGGCAGGAAACCGTCCACAGCCGCCTGATCGGGTATGTCGACGCGCTCCACGGTGTGCGAAAGCACGAAACCGTCCAGGCATATCATCACCGGCAGCATGACCCGGTGGTCCTCGGCCAGGCGGAACGCCTGCAGGGTCATGTCCAGTGCTTCCTGGTTATTCTCAACGTAGCACTGCAGCCAGCCCGATTCCCTCTCCGGCATCGAGTCATTGTGCTCCAGCCATATACCGGCCGCGGCGCCGAGGGAACGATTCGCGTTGGCCATGACCACTGGCAGCCGGATCTGAGGTGCGGCGTAAAGCATCTCATGCATCAACGCCAGTCCCTGCGATGCTGTGGCGGTGAACGTCCTTACGCCCCCGGCACTGGCCCCGACCGCCACGCTCATGACGCTGTGCTCGCTCTCCACCGGGATGAAATCGGCGTCCATCTCACCGTTGTTGACGAACTCGGCGATCTGTTCCACGATCAGTGTCTGCGGGGTGATAGGGAACGCCGGAACGACCTCCACCCTTGCCAGCCTGGCACCCCACGCCACAGCGTGATCGCCGCTGATGACCTTGACTACCATTCCTTAACCCCCTTGACCATCTCGATGGCGTTCACCGGACATACCTGGGCGCATATGCCGCAGCCTTTGCAGTACCGGAAATCCCACTTCTCATAATCATCCTCGAGGCGATGTATGCATCCTTCCGGACAGCTGAACCAGCAGCGAAGGCAGCGGATACACTTCTCTTTCAGATAGTGGGGCGAGCTTGTCCTCCAGGTCCCGGTCATGTTCTGCCAGGAACTGCCCGGGCCGACATTGACCTTGCCGTATGACCCAGAAGGAAGCGTGACGCCTATCGGTATGTCCTGCCAGTTCGGCATCCACATCTCCCGGTGGGCGATCTCGCGGTTGCCCTTGCAGGTGCCCACCTTGGTCCGGTCGAACGATGCCTGGGCTGCGGCGGCATTTATCTCGGCGGCCGCAGGACCGAGCCTCTCCCCGAACCGGTCCGCTATCGCTGCCTTGATCGACCTCAGGGAGACCAGGTCCTGGACCTTGGCCATGGAGCCCAGGATGGATGTGTTAACGATGGGGGCCTTGATGTGCTCCAGGGCAACGGCGGTAGCATCGACCGTGGCGCAACGGACGGAAACGCCCAGATCGACCTCCTCCGGCCCTTTCCGGGTATTGACAACGGCGGAACCCTCCGGCTTCAACCCATCTCCCACTGGGTCAATGTCGAGCAAGGACTCGTCCAGTATGACCAACATGTCCGGCCGGTATATCTGGGACTTGATCCGGATCTTCTGGTCGTCGATCCGTGCGAATGCCCTCACCGGTGCCCCGCGTCTTTCCGCGCCAAAGAACGGGAACGCCTGGGCCTCAAGGCCCTCGATGACCGCTGCCTCGGCGAATGCCTGAGCCGCCATGACCGCTCCCTGACCGCCGCGACCGTGAAAACGAACCTCGAACATGGTACAACACTGGGTTGACAATTGGTCATGTAAGTATATAATCATGCACTGGCTGGTTTGACCAGGCGAAATGTCGGGTAATTCACAACGTTGAAATATGCACGGCTCCGAAGACTAACAGATGGTCGATCATGAAAAGGTAAGCCTGGAGATCTCGAGGGAGACCCGGGACAGGCTCCTTGCGGTCATGAAGACGCTCCACACCACAGACATGGAGACGTTCCTGAACGACCTGCTGGAGGGCATCGAGACTCATGGCAGGAGGCACCGGGTCCAGTCCTACGAGGTAGTGGAAAGGCTGTTCACAGCGACCTGTCCGATCAAGGAACATAAGATAATACAAGGGGAAGGGGAGCGCTGCGAGTACTGCGGAGAGATCCTCCTGGATCAAGGCAAGACGATCTGCACATATTGCGGTTCCCGGGAGATCCATTTCATGGCCAGCTGCCCCCGGCATAAAAGCGGGGTGAACGTGGTCGACTGTTCGAAATGCGAGAGCGGTGTGGTTGACCCAGGTAAGAAGGCGGTCACCTGCCGATTCCTGGGATGAACGAGATTACCCTCGATCTGAATAATATCTTACTAGCCCAATAAGTTGAGTATTAATGGAGATCCATTATTTGCATGACTCTTATAGCCCCTCCATTATTGTATTTTAAACAGGCTTATTTCGTTTTTTGTTTATAACATTTGAGTCGTTTTATATATATTATTGTTACATTTAGAAAGTGATTGCACAATATATACATAGTATTGGGTCCCATAATATTTATGGGGAAGCTGAGAGAAATGGTAATGGTCGATAATAAATACTACTGAATTAAGGCCTTTCATTTTTAATTAGCCCCCGAAGGGGAAGAGTATGGAGAAGAAAATCTCGATAAGTAAATCATTATTTGGAATGTTTGCTGTGGGAATTGTGGTGCTGATGATATTAGCACCATCAGTCGAGGCGATATCCAACACATATACACCATCATATGGAAGATATGGAGCTACAGGGTATGGCGATTCATGGAAGAACGGCTATTGGTCTGGCCATTTTGATGATTGCAGCCCTTACTTCAATATCGATACTGGAAATGGAGGATTGAAGTTTGATGCTATTGATTTCACACCATCACCTAATAATAATATCGTTGGGGAATTCAAGGAATATTTTGGTATGAACATCAATCATTCCCCGCGATCCTCCTCATATTGTCGCGTTGATTTCAATTGGCATACAATATTCGCTATGCAGGGTTCTATCAATGGATATACGGTTCCTTTGTGCAATCTTTACATGGAAGTATATGCAACCGCTAGAGTATGGGATATTACCGGGGGATTCTGGGCCTGCAATGAAGTATGGTTGACAGTATTCAGCCATAACCAAAATGGTGTAAGCAGTTGGTATTCTGGACAGGACATTACCTTCTCAGTATCATGCTATGCATCGATGCAAGTGGGTCATGTTTATCGGTTAGTGACTAGCGTAGGGGGCTATTGTACGGGTTTTATACCGTCCTGGACTGATAACCAATTGGATTTTTATCTAGATATCAATAGCCAGCCAAACATGGCCCATTTGAACTATGTGAAGGTGACATATTGAATTAGATCTAGAATATGGATAGTACCTTCGTAAGATCCGGATCTAATTTAGATCCGGATTTTTTCCATTTTTCCTTCTTATTGTTAATAAAAATTTGAAAGATAATTGAGCCAATCAATTTAATACTCATTAATAATGATTAATACCCCCATCTAACCTTTACCAAAGTATTTGATACAACTCACGATTTTCTTAAATCCAAATTTCTCGACTGATTTCTTATGGCAACACTATCTTACACGGGCTGGACCTCCACCTTTTTCCTGCGACATGAGAACGCTAAAAAAGATTGAGGCAGGTCCGTGACAATGGGCCAAGTGGCCATACTGCGACTCTGAACGCGAATAGAAGCTTGTCCGACCAAATCTCAATCAAAATCATACTCGGCGGAGGGGTGAAGAAATAAAAAATAGGTGTCGAGGGAATCCTTACTCGCGAATGACCCCGTCAACATAGAAGAGGAAGAAAATAATGGCCACCTTTCTGGCGGCTCCTTTCTTACTGGACATAGTCCAGCCAAGATTCGTACATCGGGTCCTTCCCGCTCACCGCGGCGCTGAAGGCCTGCTGCAGCTGCTTGGTGATCGGTCCGGCCTTGCCCGTTCCGATCGAGATGTCGTCGATGTAGCTGATCGGGGTGATCTCCGCCGCCGTGCCGGTCATGAAGACCTCATCGGCCAGATACAGCTCGGACCGGGTCATCGACTTCTCGATGATATCATAGCCCAGGTTCTTGGCTATGGTGGAGACCGAGTCCCGGGTTATGCCCTCCAGAATCCCTGCCGACAACGGCGGGGTGTACAGCACACCCTTCTTGACCATGAAGATGTTCTCCCCGGTCCCTTCGGCCACTTCCCCGTCGGCGTTGAGCATCAGTGCCTCATCGAATCCCCGGTGGACCGCCTCCAGCTTTGCAACCACCGAGTTGATGTAGTTACCGCAGATCTTGGCGTTGAGCATGGCGGACCGGTTACCAGGTTTCTCCCATGTCGACGTGATGATCTTGGCACCGGACTCAAGCTGCTCCTTGCCCATGTAGGCGCCCATGTGGGTGGCGACTATGGAGACCTTGGTCGGCATCTTGGTCGGGTTAAGTCCGATCTTACCCTCCGGGTTCGCCCCATAGTACGCCAACGGTCTGAGATAGTCATCCTCCGGGTTACTGGATCGGACGACCGCCTTGGACGCCTCAGATAGCTCATCCATCGTGAACGGGATGTTCAGCCAGATGACCTTCGCGGAGTTGTAGAACCGGACCATGTGCTCCTGCAGACGGAATATCGCCTTTCCCTTGGGCGTGTTGTAGATACGGATGCCCTCGAACACACCGCCCCCGTAGTGCAAGCCATGGGTCAGGATATGCACGTTGGCATCCTCCCAGTTAACCAGCTTTCCATCCATCCAGATCTTTGATTTGTTTGTCATTTTGAACCCTCCTTTTGTGATACTTCTAATATTGTTTGATGGCGGTCACATCAGATAGCGTTGACCGCTTTTATGAACTTGTCAGGTTTGGCGTTGTCGACCATCGAATCGACCTCTTCGATGCTGCCGATCAACCGTACCCTTCCGAAGGAGTTGCTCGCCAACGCGTACGATTCCTGCCTGGTCTCATCGACCAGCTCACATTGGATTATATCGTGAAGCCGTGAGAGCGCCTCGACCGACCTCTCGGCCTGGACCTTGTCCACGATGGTCAGGACCACCCGCGCCTTTCCCGGGATCTCACACTTGCCTACCACGATCGTTTCGACGTTGATCTTCCTCCGGGTGAACTCCTGGAGTATTCGCTGCATCACGCCGAACTCGTCGTTGACGACCATTGACATTACTTGCATCTTACTCACCCTTCCCTTTCTTTTTCGAACTCGACGATGTCGATGAAACCTCATAGTTGCGAACCGAATGGTTCTTCTTGATGGGGTGATAGTAGCCCTCGTCGCTTTTGCCGTTATCCGACCCCATGGGATACTTCGGGGTCGACAGCCAGGACATCGAGAACTGCCCGTCGTCATCGTTCATTACGTGTTTCGGTTTCTTCCTCTCGCCACCTGCGACCATGCCGGAGATGAGGAACTTGAGCATGACTTTTGATACCATAGGCTAAACCTTCTAGGCGATAATTAGGGACCGACCCTCAGGAGAGTCTCCCTTTTCAGATACCCAATACCAGCTGCTCGACCACTACGATAAGTACTGGGGTCTGAGCAACGCTGAGCATCGTCGATGGATTGTAAGGATTATATTTAACAATTTTGATTGTTGAACACTATCTCTGATCTTTAGAGAAATACGAAAGGCCAAATAAAGAATAGGATTCAAATATTTGAAAATTCCATTCACTATTTGAATCCATACATAAATATAGCCAGTATATTGATATTATTAGAGTATAACCTATTGTAAATATACCGAATAATTCTATTGATTTTTGGGGAATTTGGAGGATAGAATGCTATTCTAAGTCAGTCTAACGCATGCATCAAGACCTACCATGCTCCCTGGAAGGAGTAATATGTTCAATAGAGGCAAAGAAAAAAAATTGAATCGTATAATATGTCTAGGAGTATTGATACTGATGGTGTCGCCCCTATTATTGACGGCACAGAACACTCAGGCAGTCGGATACAGTGTGACGTTTAATAATAAGAACGACCTCAGTCCGGCCACTTTAAACATCTCATGGTCGAAGCCCTCTGGCACACCCAACTTCTATGTCGTTCTTTATGACAGTCATAGAAATGTGCTTGGTCAATGGACCGCGAGCGGTTTGAGCGGGACAATACAATATGATATGAGATTATCCCATGTATCGGGTTGGTGTCAAGTCAGACTGTTCGATCCCTATTACAATCTGTATGCAACCGACATGATGAAAACTGGATTTGTCGTATATTCTTGGAGTTCATTTCCCCAAGCCAATCTGAATCCGAACACAAATAGGGTTAGTACGGTGGCCAATGCGATGACTGCAAACGATCCCTGCCTTTTGTCGATTTCTGCACAAGTAAGAGGGTTCCAGCCAACGTGGGATGGACGTCCAATGCTCGACACCGAGATTGTCACTTATTGGAAAGACTTTAGTTATCAGAGTATTTACGACAAACAGGATCTCAAGGAAATTAAGGTCTATGTCAACAAATTGGCATCGTGGAATGCTAACGAAGGCTGGGGCAGCGTATTATATGGAAGTGCGTCAGGATATTCGCAATCCTATGCTGACATGACTTATGCCAATACCAATGTATACGCGGCCGCGGTCACACCAAATTCGTATTTTGGTGAGCTAGGGAATTTCGAACCCGGATACTACGCAGGTGTTCATCCTGGGAATGATGCGTTTCAAGCCCTTGATGGTACAGTGAAGGTGTGTTATCCTAATGGACCCCCATTCTCTGAAAGCTTCATCGTCAATGGAGGTCAAGATGACACCGGATCCCTTGAAAAATGGCGTGATAATGGTAATCCAGGAATCCCCAATGGGGGACATTTTGTCCAATCATCGTTCACAAACAATGCTTTGGCTTGGTGCAGATGGAATAGTTTCCAATTGATGCCTGAGGATAGAAGCAATGAAGCGATTGGATTCAATCATGCCTTACTAGGGATGGGGTCGCATGTTGGTTATGTGTTTGAAATTTGGGCAGAGGCAAAATACTGGAATTTCGTCGGAGGCAGTCCAAATACTCCTTCGACTCTTTCAACACCCCATATCTATCTCTGTGTAACCCCGTAAACAATTTCGAACCGAGGTCTATGACCTCGATTTTTTTATATCACAGATTAATGAACAATTCATCCTTTATAATTAGGCCAGGTTTTCAGTAGAAGAAACAATCTTGATCGTTATGATGCTGCCCATTCAGCAGAATGTTGTATGCCGAGAGATTTCGTTCTAATTACTCTCGTCCTTGGTTTCACACAATGGCACTGGTTCCCTATACTCGCCTTCCTTCAGTATCCTCTTAAGGAACGAGCGGGTCCTTTCATTCTTAGGATTCGTGAACATCTCCTCAGGAGTGCCTTCCTCAGCGATCACTCCTTGATCCATGAATATGACCCTGTCGGCCACCTCTCTGGCGAAGCCCATCTCATGGGTCACGACGACCATAGCCATACCCGATGTGTTTGCGAGGTTTTTCATGACCTCCAGGACCTCCCCGATCAGCTCAGGATCCAAGGCTGAAGTAGGTTCATCGAACAGGATCACTTTCGGGTTCATGGCGAACGCTCTGGCGATAGCGACTCTTTGCTGCTGCCCGCCAGACAGCTGTCCCGGGAAGGCGTCAGCCTTATCATCCAGACCGACCCTATGCAACGCATCAAGGGTTATCTTCTCTGTTTCCTCATGACTCAGTTTCTTGACCTTTCTGAGCGCCAAGGAAACGTTGTCCTTGGCAGTCAGGTGCATGAAGAGATTGAAGCTCTGGAAGACCATCGTCATATGAGAACGGATCAGGTCGATGTCAATCCCTTTCTGCATTATACTATAACCTTCGAAGATCACATCGCCAGAATCAGGGTCTGTCAGACGGTTCATGCACCTCAATAAAGTGCTTTTACCGCTGCCTGAGACTCCAATAATGACAACGACCTCGTTCGGCATTATTTTGACCGAAATGCCTTTCAGTACCTCATTATCCCCAAACCTCTTGTGAATGTCCTTCATTTCGATAAGAGGCGTTACCATTTACCCACTCTCCATGTATCCGGGAATACGATATTTTCGTTCGACCAGGCCCATGATATTTGAGGTCGCATAAGTCAAAGTAAAATAGACCAAAGCCAGGAATGGGAATATTATGAAAGGCTGGAAAGTTTGGGCTTCAAGAATATTGCCTAATTTGGTAAGCTCAACCAAGCTGATGACGTAAGCTAGAGATGAATCCTTGATCACTGTCACATACTCGTTAGTAATTGGCGGGATAATGAGCCTAAAGCTCTGGGGAAGAATAACATGCCTCATTGCCTGGAAATAAGACATACCGGACGATCTTGCCGCTTCCATCTGCCCTTTTGGAATCGATTGAATCCCGCCTCGGATGATTTCAGCCTGGTATGCTCCGCTGTTCATTCCTAGAGCGAATATTATCGTTGGTAACGCATCGATGTTGATGTGAAGAGCTGGCAATCCATAATAGATGAAGAATATCTGAATGAGAAGAGGAGTCCCGCGAAGGATTTCCACATACACCGTTGAAATTCCTTTTATAAAGAAATTGTTAGAGATCCTCCCCAAACCTACAATTATTCCTATTGCATAACCTATCACGATTGAAAAAATGGATATCTCCAATGTCACCAATATGGCATTGATGAACCGGTCTGAGTTTGAAGTAATAATCGAGGAGCCGGACGCGAGAACATAGGCAATTATGATCACTATTATGACCGCGATCGTGGTCAGCGTTCTTTTTTGGGTCAACATGTTCTGCCTTAGGTTCACGGGTTCAGCCTCCTCGGAAAAATGTTAAAAGGGGTTTGATAAAGTTTAGACCAGTTTCCACTTCACCATCAGAGCCTGCATTTCTCCGCTGGTAATCATCCCGTTGATGGTTTTATCTACGATGGCCTTCAAATCGGTGGAGCCCAAGTTCATGGCCACACCGTAAGGCTCAACTCCAGGGATAACCGCCGCAACTTTTACTGCTCCAGCAGTCTTATCCACATATGCAGCGCAGGTGGAGTTGTCGATGATGAAGATATCGGAGTGTCCCGAGATGACGTCTTGGACGCAGCCGTCTATTGTGTCTAAGGAGGTCGGAGTCGAAATTAATCCTTTTGAGGTCAAATTCTTCTGAACCCAGTCCTCCGAAGTTGTTCCAGTGTTCACGACTATCTTCTTACCTGCCAGGTCAGAGATATTGTGCACACTGTCAAAAGATGACCTTACCAGAAGGCCCAATCCACCTTGCATCATGTAATACGGGGTGCTGAACAGGACTGATTTATTCCTAAGGTCAGTTATCGTCATTCCAGAAAGGCTCATGTCGATTGACTTAGTCTGTAATGCGGCTGGGATATTCTTAAAAACGTAGTCCTTTACCTCAAGCTGAATGCTCATATTGAGGGACTTAGAAACATTCTCAGTAATCTTCTGTGCCAAATCGATATCGAATCCAACAATGTTTGTTCCATTATAGGATTCGAATGGGTCGAAAGAAGCCTCGGTTGCCATTACGATCTTTCCTTGCTTCTTGATCTTGTCGAGGGTGCTCTCATTTGAATTGAGGAACCCACCCATGACCACTACCAAGACAAGAAGGACCACAACGACGACGGCCGCCAAAGCGACCATCCAGGTCTTTTTGCCCTTCTTGATTGGGGCTTGCGCTGGTGACGGAGTTTTCTCCGCAGATTCTGTCATGATTCTGCCGATTGTTATTATCAAATTTAAAAGTACGTCCGACACGAACCACTGGTTAATGTCAAATATTGGACATTTTTCTGGCTTATTCTCACTTTTGATACTGATGATCATCGTGCTTTCAACCCAGGCTTTACTAATTCCGAAATCAATTAGGAATCGAGGATTACGATCATCGAAGGGCAAGTGGAAATACACCAAACGGAATACCGAGGAGGTTATGAACGAGAAGGTGCTCATAAGGAGCAAGGCGCCGTTGAGGATGAGCTTCGCCGGAGGCGGGACCGATGTCTCACCGTACAGCGAGGAGAGGGGGGGCATCGTCCTCAGCACGACCATCGACAAGTACGCCTATTGCACCATATCGCCTCGCTGCGACAGCGAGATCACCATCAAATCGCTCGACTTCGGCAAGACCGAAACCTGGCAGGCCAACGGCAACCTGATGCGCTATGATGGCAACCTGGACATCATCAAGGCGGTGCTGAAGCACTTCGATGTGAAGCAGGGATTCGACATGTTCCTGCACTGTGAGGCGCCGCCAGGGTCCGGACTGGGCGGATCGTCCACGGTCATCGTCTCCATCATCGGCGCCACCGCCGAATGGTTGGGAATACCATTATCTCAATACGAGATCGCCCGGCTGGCATACGTGCTCGAACGGGAGGAGCTCAAGTTCCAGGGCGGGAAGCAGGACCAGTATGCGGCGGTGTTCGGCGGCTTCAACTACATGGAGTTCAAAGGCAGCGATGTGATCGTGACGCCGCTGCGCATCAAGAACGACATACTGAACGAGCTGCACTACAACCTCCTCCTCTGCTACACCGGCAGGACTCGCGATTCTGGCAACATCATCCAGGAGCAGAAGAGGGGCTACTCCCAGGGCAAGGAGCAGGTCATCTCCGCGCTGGACAACGCGAAACGTCTGGCCACCGAGACCAAGGACGCACTGATGAAGGGCGAGATCCATCGCATCGGCGAACTGCTGGACGAGTCCTGGCAGTTCAAGAAGCGTTTCACCGAATCGATATCCAACGAATACATAGACAAGATATACAGCACCGCCCGGTCCAACGGGGCCATCGGCGGCAAGATCTCTGGGGCGGGGGGCGGAGGTTTCATGTTCTTCATTTGCGAGTACGATAAGAAACATCTGGTGGCGAATGAGCTGCAGAAGCTGGGAGTGGAGAGCGTCCCGTTCAACTTCGACAAGTACGGGCTGCAGACCTGGAGGTACCGCACATGAGCGGCCTGGTGGGGAAGGAGCTGGAAGAAAGCTCCAGAACGCTGGCGTCGATAGACCCAAAACAAATCTGGGACATCGCCAACGCGCTGGTGAAGGTGTTCCGTGCCGGCGGCAAGCTGATCGTCTTCGGCAACGGCGGCAGCGCGGCGGACGCGCAGCACCTGGCAGCGGAGTTCTCCGGGCGCTACCTGATGGAGCGCGCCCCGATGAATGCGATCGCCCTGACCAACCTTTCCAGCATCACCGCGATCGGCAACGACTACAGCTACGACCTGATCTTCTCTAGACAGGTGGAGGCCTATGCCACTGACAAGGACGCGGTCATCGGCATCAGCACCAGCGGCAACTCCAAGAACGTGCTGCTGGCGATCGCCAAGGCGAAGCAGCTGGGCGCGGTCACCATCGGCTTCACCGGGACCAGGGGAAGGCTGAAGGACGAGGTCGACCTGGCGCTGACCGTCCCCTCCGAGAAGACCCCGCGCATACAGGAGGGATATTTCGCCTCGGGGCACATCATCTGCGGGCTGGTCGAGAAGGGCGTCTTCGGCCGGAAAGCGGTGTTCATCGACCGGGACGACACGGTTGCGAAGGACGTTCCATATTGCAGCAGGCCAGAGGATCTCAAGCTGTTCCCCGGGGTCGGCAGGTCGATAAAGGAACTGAACGACGCCGGCTACCTGGTGATACTGGTCACCAACCAGTCCGGGGTGGCCCGCGGGTATTTCTCGCTGGAGACGCTGGACCGGATCCACGCCAAGCTGAAGGAGGACGTGGCTGCAGATGGCGGCAGCATCGACGCGGTCTATTTCTGCCCGCATCATCCGGACGATCGCTGCCAGTGCCGCAAACCTCAACTGGGGCTGATCGAGCAGGCCATGCGGGACTTCGACATCGACCTGGCCGGTTCGTTCGTCATCGGCGACAGCGAGCACGATGTGGAGATGGGACGGAAGGCAGGATGCCGGACGTTCAGGGTCAGAGGTGAACAGGATTTCAACCTGGCCGTGGTAAAGATACTTAACGGCATCGATTGAAGCTCAGGAGTTCATGGTCTTGGTCGACTCCACCATGCTCCACATGACCTTGTCGCCCTTGTCCAGCTTCACGTAGATGCTGGCATAGACCCTGGCCAGCATCTCCATCCCCATGGCCGTTGCCATCCTGATGAAATGCCTGGAATTGTCCTTAAGGAATCCCAGGTATGCTTGGAACAGGAACCGGCTATCCCAGGTCGGGATGTCGAAGTCGAACAGCCGTTTCATATAACGCTCACCTATGTTAACCCTGGTGCGCTGCTTCCAATAGTCCCGAACCGTGTCTGGACCCTTATTGACCACTATCGCCCTCGGTTCATATTCGGTGCGATATCCGCGCTTTTCAAGGTCCATCCGTACCAGGTCCTCATCCGATTGCATGCCGGTGGGGATCTGGATACGCAGGTTACGGAATGCGATGGCCTCCCCGACCTTGGGATAGATCAATGAAAGACGGTGGTGCATATCCCACAGCATGTAGACCGCAAAACCGGGAATGGTGTCCCGGCGATTGACCGGCATGGGCCTACCACCGACCACTCCCACCTTGGGATCGTCGAAATGGGAGACCAGATAATCGAGCGCACCATCACCCAGGTTGTTATCGGCATTGACCAGGACGAGAATATCTCCCTTGGCGGTGGCCATGAAGGCGTTGACCGCAGAGTTCTTTCCTTCTCTCTTCTCCTGTCTCAGGAGACCGATTCGTCCTTCTTTAGTCGCATATTCCATGACGATGCCATCGGTGCCGTCGGTGCTACCGCTCGAGACCACAATTATTTCTTGGATGATGCCATGGACTGTCTGGGCCAGTATCGAATCGAGGGTGCGGCGTATGTTTTTCTCCTCGTTGTAGGCACATACTCCTATCGACACTGACAGCATCTTCCTCAGATAGTCCAAGTCAATATTTGAATCGTTTGGGGGAGCTTGTTTGAATCCCAGGATCCGATGCCTGATCATGTCTGGATGCCAAATTTCACATAAGGATAGCGCCCCGGTCCCAAGGCTCTTTTCCAACAATTCAATGAACGATAATTATTAAATATACATCACATTTTCTCATAGGGGATAGTTCATGAACGCTTGGTCGGAGGATTCATTTTCCATCATCTTACCTACTCTCAATGAGAGTGAGAACATCCTCCCGATGATGGAGACATTGAACACACTCTATCCGGCAGCCGGAATCATCGTCGTCGATGACCACTCCAGGGATGGAACGGCCGACATAGCGCTCGAGTACGGGAAGAAAAGGGGCAACGTACAAGTGGTGCAAAGGGACCCGTCCGACCGAGGACTCACCGCCTCCATAATGGACGGAATAATGCATGCCCGCACCAAGTACTTCGTCGTTCTTGACTCGGATTTCCAACATCCTCCGGAATCGATAGCCGGGTTGATCAAGGAACTGATCAACGGCAATGACCTGGCCATAGGGGTGAGGCAGGACAAGATGGAGCTCTCATTCTCCCGGAAATGGGCTTCCATAGGGGCTCATGCCATGGCCAACTCCTATCTGCATGCCAAGAGGCAGCCGACCTCCAGGGACACCATGTCCGGATTCTTTGCTGGCCATTCCGATCTATGCCAAAAGGTGATCGAGGCCAAGGGCAACAAGTTCGAGAGGGCCGGTTTCAAGGGGCTTTTCGACCTGCTCAAGTTCATGCCCCGCGACATCAAGATAGCGGAGGTCGAGTTCAAGTTCAACTCCCGGAGGGCGGGAGAATCCAAGCTGAGCTCCCGTATCATTCTGTCCATAATGCGCCAGTGCGGCATCGGAGGCAAGCTCCTCGCCTACACTTCGATGTTCTTCCTCACGAACATGATCGGCCGCTTCATAGCGGCCTCCGGACTGGGGCTGCTGTTCACCTTCTGGTTCTTGGACTGGATCGGGGTCGGGGCCACCTGGAACTCGACCTTGATCGTGTCGACCATAGCCTCGTTGATCTTTGCGGTCGCCTACATCGTGTTCGCCAACAAGGTCATGTTCACTCATGGGAGCAGGAAAGGGCTATTGCTCGGGTCGAAGCTTGTCGCAACCGGTTTCAGCGGTTACCTGATCAGCCTGTACATATTCTACATCGCCTTCTCCACCGTCACCGAGATCCAGATGGTCTCGATATTCTTCGGTTTCGGCATAGGCTACGCGTTCGACGCGGTCGGAGCCAGCATCAGGGCGTGAAGATCAACTGTTGGCCTCGTTCTTGACCACTAGTTTGAGGGCGTCGAGATATCCCCTGATATAGGAACGGAACGCTCCCTTGGACCTCTGGGCCGATATGATCAGGAAATAATATGGCAACAGGATGAACGTCTGGCCCATGGCGCAGGAGATCTTTGTGATGCCCCGTTTCCTCTTTTTGACCAGCAACAGCATGTTCCTGCCATAATAGTAGGAACGGAACGGTGTCATGATGTTCGAGCCGCCGACCCCGGAGGAAAGGGACACCTTGTGATAGACGATGGTGTTCGGCGCGTACCAAGAACCGAAACCCCTGTCCTTGGCCCTGATGCAGAAATCGATGTCCTCCCCGTAGATGTTATACTGCTCGTCGAAAAGACCGATGGTCCGGAACAGGTCGGCCCTGACCAGGATGGAGCAGCCAGTGATGTAATCCTGTTCGCTCTCCTCTCCCTGGCCTTGGTTGATCAGGTCCATGTCGGTGTGCTTCGAGTAGCCAAGCCATTTGTTGAACGTCCCGCCGGAGAACCATATCCGGTTCGAGTTGTGGTAGAGGATCTTGGGGGAGACCAGCCCTGCCTCGGGATGCCTGTCCAATGCCTCCTTCAGTTGAACTATGAAATCCCCCTTGCCGATGGCGTCGTTGTTGATGACAAGGATGTGCGTTGCACCGGCATCCAATGCGAGGCGGATGCCCTTGTTCACACCTTTGACATAACCCTCGTTGGTCGGGTTAGCGATGAGCGTGGCGGTCGGCAGCGCCTGGCGCATCTTCTCCGCTGAGCCATCAGCTGAACCATTGTCCACTACCACCAGACCGACATCGTCGTACCCGCCGGACAGGATCGACCGGGCACACTCAATGGTATCGTCCGGTCGGTTCCAATTGACGGTTACGGCGAACATTTTGACCCCTTGGGCCATGCGGGAGTGATGGTCAGTGGACATTATAATTTGATTGACTGAAGAGGAGCAGATATAAAAAGGTCGAGCTAGAATAGTCGTCCCGATGACGCTAAAGCAGTTCGATGTGAATGTTCAGAACAAGCCAGGAGAGGTCGCACACATCGCTGAGGCACTTGCCAAAGGAGCGGTCAATATAAGGGGCATCGCGACGGAACGTGGTCCGACCAATCCCATGATGCACATCATAACGGACGATGATGTGAGCACCCGGAAGGCCCTGAGCAACGCCGGTTTCCAGTTCAAGGAGAGGGATATCCTGGTGGTCGGCCTTCAGAACAAGGCCGGAGAACTGGCAAAGATCGCCAAGAAGCTGGAGCGCGGCGGCGTCAACATCGATTCAATGTTCATCCTGGTGAGCACCTCACCCCAGACGGAGATCGCCATAGGCGTGGACAAGCCTGGAGAAGCCCAGAAGCTACTGGACTACTCCTGAGCCAATCTCTTGGATTTAACATCCTCCGACTGGTTCATCGAGATCACGATGACCGACAGGAGGATCATCGCCCCGCCGATGGCTGTGGCCACGGTGGGCATCTCGCCCAATAGAAGAATTGCGAACAGAATGCCGAACACTATCTCGACCAATAGGATGACCGAGGCCATCGTTGCGCCCAGATGTTTCAAACCCACCGAGTAGAGGATGAAGGCCAAAGCGGTACAGAAGATGCCGATGAACAACGCCGCCATAGTTCCGGTGGATTCAATACTGTAGTCCTTGGTGAGGACCAGCATTACGGGGATCAGGAACACCGCGGTCTCGATTATCACCGCACCGGTGGCAGAAGCCAGCAGTTCGGTCCCGTTGAGCTCCCGGGTCAGCAGGACGACGTAGAATGCCCAGAGTATGCCGGCCCCGAATACCAGCATGTTACCTTCGAACGATCCGCTGATGATGGCCGACAGGTCGCCATTGGTGGAGATTATCACTACGCCCACCAGACCTATGACCAGACCCATGACCATCCACCGGTTCAACCTCTCTTTGAGGACGAAAACGGCCAGGATCGCTATGAATACCACATTGATGTCGACCAGCAGGACGGTGTTGGTGGCGCTGGTCATGGTCATGCCAACATTCTGGAAGAGCATGGCGACGGCATTGAACAGGGCGATGACCCACAGCCCCTTGATCCTGAAGACAGAGAGATCGAGCTGCTTCATGGCCACTAGGGCAATGAATATGGCTATCGCCCCGAACACATAACGAAGGGCGGAGAACAGCACCGGGTCCATGTGCTCGACGCCGATCTTGCCTGCGGCGAATGATGTTCCCCATATGATGCCTGCCACGACAAGGATCAGCTCATAGCGTCGGGAGGCTAGATTCACGCATCGGGCGTAACCCTTCTGACTATTTATGGTCTGGGCGTGCTACTGGATATCAGGCAGGGATCTTCCCTCGAGGGAAGCCGGCCCTTCCAGTTTTACGCCGTCCCCGAGCACGGAATCGACCAAGGACACCCCCGGTCCGATGATACATCCCTCACCCAGTATGCTTCCCCTGAGGATGGCACCGGCCCCTATCTGGCATCGGTCGAGCAGAAGGGAGTCCTCCACGCTTACCTTCTCACCCAGCGTCGACTCCTTCCCGATCGCGCTCCTGGTAACGGAGGTCCCCCTGCCCAACCTGGTCCTTTCCCCCACGTAGACCGGCCCGTATATCCTGGCGCCCTCTGCGTTGAATCCCGATCCGAATATCTTTCCCTTGCATAGAGCTCCCCTTATCGTTATATTCTGACCGTGCCTCTCGGCCAGATCGATGTTTGCCCGGAACAGGTCCTTGGGGCGGCCGATGTCCTTCCAGTACCCGTTCAGACGCGATGCGCAGAGGACCTTCCCCTGCTGCAGCAGGTCGGGGAAAAGGTTCTTGGAGAAATCGTACTTTGTGGCAGTTGGGACATGGTCCAGGACCTCGGGCTCGAGGACGTAGGTGCCAGCATTGATCACGTTCGAGAACACCTCTTCCGGTTTGGGCTTCTCCTTGAAGCGTTCTATCCTCCCGTCGGCGTTGACGCCAACGATCCCGAACTGTTCCGGCCTTTCGACCTCGGTCAGGGCCATAGTGACAAGGGCCTTTTTCTCCATATGCAGGTCGATGAGGCGCCCCAGATCGGCATCGGTGATGGTGTCACCGCTTCCCACTATGAACGTGCCATGGATCCTGTCCTGCAGCAGTTTCACCGCTCCGGCGGTTCCCATGGGCGTCTCCTCATATGCGTAAACTATCTTCGCTCCAGAACGGGTCGTCTCGCCCAGGCTCTTTACGATGTCCTGTGAGCGGTAGCCGCAGGCAATGAATATCTCCTCCACGCCGGCCGACGCCAGAGAGTTGATGACATATTCTATGCACGGCCGCCCCAGCACCGGGAGGAGGGGCTTGGGCCGGGTGTTCGTCAAAGGCTTGAGCCTGGTTCCTTCCCCGCCGGCCATGATCACGGCCTGTCTCACTCCGACCTTACGATCTGACATCTTAGACCCCACTTTTTCCATGACTTATCTTGAAACACACAGTTTGACCACGTTCTGGTCCGGCCCGGCCCCGATCGCCTCCGCCACCGGTCGGCACTTGGTCCGCATCAGATAGGCGACGGGGGGATACCTCTGGTCAGAGAGCGACTCGAAGTTCGCCATGCCCTTTGAGATTATCAGGTCGGCCTTCTCCAGTTCCTGGAGCAGCGGCCGCCCTATCCGACCGGTATCGATGCCGATGGCGAACGAATCGGTGCTCATCCAGGCGTCGAAGACCTTGTCCATGCCCGTGACCTTGAGGTCCGACTCGGTGACATCGGTGAGGATCGGTTCGCCCTTGACCACTCCGACCACCCTGACACCCATTGCCTTCAGTTCATTCACCAGCAGGCGGTCGAAAACGATCTCCCCGCAATTGTCCATCAGATAGACCACGCTGGCATCCTTGACCAGGAGGCGTTTCATCTGGGCCACGTCATTGACCCCGAGTCCCTGACCGACCAACGCATCAAACTTGCGGCCCAGGTCCTCCGGTTCGTCATAGCCTATACCGAGCCCGAAGTCCAGCACGTTCCCGATGATGGACATCAGGCAGGCCGCCTGCAACCGGTCGGATGAATCGTTGACATAGGCCTCGGCGCGCGGATAGAGGGAAGCGGCGATCTGGTTAGCTCTCTCCTTCAGCTCATGATAGGGGTCCTTGCTCCCGATGGCATCATAGACCGCCCGATGGACCTTGGTCGCCACCGCCGCCGAATTCACTCCTGGACGGAATCCCTCAGCCAGGATCTTGACCGCGACCGCCATGGCCTGGTCCTTGAGCGATGGATCGACCAGTTCCGTCTCGAACAGGACCCGGTTAAGAAGGCACGGGACGCAGTCGGCTGCAATCTGCATACTGCCACAGTAATTGATGGACCCTGATTAACCCTTCGAAAAGATTGTTACCAAAATAGAAAAGATAAACGGTTTGGCCTTGGGCGTTTATTTCTTTCCGCATCCGCAGCCGCACTTCTTGTCCTTCTTTACTTCCTTCTCTGCCATTAAGAATCACCTCTTTATGGTTTGGACATGTCACCTCTTCTCCCCTTTTTAAGCTTACGCTCCTAACCTTCGTATGTGATATGTCCAGATGGACACGCAATTCTTTAATTAGGCCAGAACCGCTATCCTGGCCAATGGCCGAGAGCATCATCCTTCGTGTCGCAAGGGCACATCACCAATCAGAAGTAGGCTTGGGACGCGCCCGCATCGATGCCAAGACCAGGAAGGACCTGGCGGTAGAGGTCGGCGACATAATCGAGATCGTCGGCAAACGCAGCACCGCCGCAAAGGTGTTCCGCGCGGCCCAGGAGGACGAGTCCAAGGGCATCATCCGTATCGACGGCATGATCCGCTCGAACGCCGTGGTATCGATCGGGGAGAAGGTCACGGTAAAGAAGGCGGAATCGCTGCCGGCCACAAGGGTCACCGTGGCGCCTAAGATACCGTCCGGGAAGCACGTCCGTTTCGGTACCGGAGTGGAGGACCTGTTCCGAAAGGGTCTGGCGTCCAGGCCCCTCGCCAAGGGTGACGAGATCATAATCCCGAACATAGCCCTGATGGGCGGGTTCCTGCCGTTCACGGTGGTCAGCACGGTGCCGCAAGGTATAGTGGTGGTAGGAGACCACACCGAACTGGTGGTCAAGACCGAGACCAGCGAGACCAAGGAAACGGTAGCCCCGTCGGTCACCTACGATGACGTCGGTGGCCTGGAGGGGGAGATGCAACGCATCCGGGAGATGATCGAGCTTCCGTTGAAGCACCCGGAACTGTTCGACCGGCTGGGAATCGACGCTCCGAAGGGAGTCCTTCTCTATGGACCGCCAGGTACCGGAAAGACGCTGCTGGCGAAGGCGGTGGCCAACGAAGCGGGAGCCAGTTTCTATTCCATCCAGGGCCCGGAGATCATATCCAAGTATTACGGGCAGAGCGAGGAGAAGCTCAGGGAGAAGTTCGAGGAGGCCGAGAAGAACGCTCCCTCGATCGTTTTCATTGATGAACTGGATTCGATAGCTCCGAAAAGGGAGGATGTCTCCGGTGAGGTCGAACGGAGGGTGGTGGCCCAGCTGTTGACGCTTATGGACGGAATGGCCGGAAGGGGCCAGGTCATTGTGATCGGAGCCACCAACCGGGAGGATGCCATCGATCCGGCGCTGAGAAGACCGGGCCGTTTCGACCGGGAGATAGAGATCGGGGTTCCATCGAAGGAAGGACGCAGGGAGATCCTGGAGATCCACACCCGGGGCATGCCGCTTTCGGAAGGGTTCAATATCGAGAAATACGCCTTCGCCACCCATGGGTTCGTGGGAGCGGACCTGGCAGCGCTAGCCAGGGAAGCGGCCATGAAATGCCTGGGACGTCTGGTCCCAGACCTGGAGCTGGACAAGGCCATACCGGTGGAGATTCTTGAGAAGGTCCGGGTGACCGAACAGGACTTCGATGACGCCCTCAAGGAGGTCGAGCCGAGTGCCATGAGGGAGGTCCTGATCGAGGTTCCGCATGTCACCTGGAACGATGTTGGCGGCCTCGAGGACGTCAAGACCCAGCTGAAGGAGATGGTGGAGATGCCGATGGAAAGGGGCGACTCCTTCAAGCGCATGGGCATCAGGCCCGCAAAGGGCATCCTGCTCTATGGACCGCCAGGCACCGGAAAGACGCTGCTGGCGAAGGCGGTGGCCAACGAATCCAGGGCCAATTTCATTTCCATCAAGGGCCCGGAGATCATGAGCAAGTGGGTGGGCGAGTCGGAGAAGGCGATACGACAGGCCTTCAAGAAGGCCAAGCAGGTCGCGCCATCGATCGTCTTCCTGGATGAGATCGACGCGATCGCCCCGAGACGTGGCTCGTCGGAGAACGGCGCCACGGAAAGGGTGGTCAACCAGCTGCTCACATCCATAGACGGCATGGAATCAATGGAGGGCGTCACGGTCATGGCTGCCTCGAACCGCCCGGACATCATCGATTCGGCCCTGCTGCGCCCGGGAAGGTTCGACCGGCTGATCCTGGTGCCGCTGCCGGACGACGAGGCCCGCAAGAGCATCCTCACGATCCATACCAGATCAATGCCGTTGAAGAACGTGGACATCGATCGCCTGGTGAATTCCACCGAGGGTTACGTCGGTGCTGACCTGGAGAACCTGTGCCGTGAGGCGGCGATGACCTCCCTTAGGGAGGATCCGGAGGCAGTCTCCGTCGAACAGAGACATTTCGAGAAGGCCCTGAAGGTCATCAAGGCTTCCGTGGACAAGGACGTCATGAAGTTCTATGACAACATGGGCAAGGCCCTGGACAAGAAACGGGCCGGTTGGGACGAAGGTATCTACCGGTGAACATCATGGCAATTACAATTAAGACTCAAACCCCGGCAGAGAAGAAGGAGCACAAGGAGCTTGTCGCCGTTATGATGAAGTTCGGTTTTGGCGAGCCTGACCTACGGCTTAGGAGGGACCGCATGGAGCGCAGCATGAAGCGTCCGGTGAACGAGGTCGAGGCCTCCCTGTCGCTGCTCGAAGAAATACTGTCCTCTGCCGACTCCGTGCAGGAGAAGGTGTCCCTGTTCTTCGGTATGGCCGAGATATTCCACCTCACCGGAAAGGACCCATCCCCACCGTTGAGCGCGATGCATAAGACCGAACTCTCCACCTTCAAGGAGATCGGCTTCCGCATGGTCAGGGTGGAAGCGTCCAAGGACGCCTGCCCGGAGTGCAAGAAGTTATCCGGCAAAGTGGTTGCCATCGAGGATGCCTTGAAAGGCGGCGTCCTGCCGCATCGCGCCTGCAAGCATGATGTCAGGAAAGGGACCGGTCTCTGCCGGTGCAGATTTCTGGCAGAATTCGGATGAGCGCGTGTCTGAATGGTCAAAAGCCTAATATATTGAACAACCCATTTTACGGCTTGGATTTCCAATCGCTGGGGGATGCACATCATGAGAAAATTCATCACTGAACTCAAGGGCAAGACGGTAATGACCAATGACGGCCAGATCCTGGGAATGATAGACAACTTCGTGCTGGAGAACACCACCGGGAACATCAACCATGTGCTCGTCGTACCGGCCGAAGAGATCGATGCCAGGCTGTTCCGCAGCGATGCCCAGGGCAGGATCATCTTACCGTTCTCCGAGATGCGCGATGTCCGCGACGTCGTGGTCATGAACGTATCAAGGGCGTAATCTTCTTCTTGTCGGGGCGCCCACGCGCCCTCTCATTCTTCATTTCTGGATCACTGCATTCCCGCTGGCCTTTTATTTGAAAAAGGGGCTGGGCCCTTACTTCTGAGTGTACTTCAGGAAGAGCTTGACCCTCTGCCGGTTGAATATCGCGTCCTTGAAGTTCGGAACGAGCTCGATGGCGCTGTCATAGAGCTTCAGGGCCCATTTCATGTCCCCTTCCTTCTCTGCGATGAGGGCCAGGGCGAAATCGATCTCCGCGGTCTCCTCGTACTTCAGCGCTGAGGTGAGGGACAGCTTCGCGCCTGCGATGTCCCCGATCATGATCTGACATTTGCTCAGGTTGATCAGATAGTCTGACCTCCGGTCCACCGTTATGGCCTTGCGTATGGCCTCCATCGCCGCTTCATATTCCCCAAGCACGAACAGAGTGGCGCCGATGTTGTTCCAGGCGTCCCCGTAGTTCGGGTCCGCCTCGGTCGCCAGGCGCATGAAGTGCATCGGCTCGTCATAGGCATACTCGCCCATGAAGCGCATGCAGACACCCAGGTTGTTGAGGGCCTCCGGATAGGTCGGGTGCACCATCAGGATGTCCTTCAGGACCCGGAAGGCGTCCCTGTACCGGGCCTTGGACATCAGCGATGTTGCCACGGCCATCCTGGTCACCGGCGAGTCCATGGGACCGAGGCTTGAGAACCTGGAGAGGATATCGTCGTAGCGTTTGGCCTCCAGCATGTTGACCGCCTCCCGCGCCCTTACCTCCTTGCTTGGGGTGATCGAGGACAGTATGGCCATGGACTCCTCCTTCCTTCCCAGCCTCCTGGATATCGCCTCGATGTCCAACAGGGCGATCTCGTCCTTGGGGTCCAGGCGGATGGCCTCTTTGAGCTCCTCCAAACACTCTGGAAGTCTTCCCAGGTCATCCAGGATGATCGCCTTGATATGTCTGGCATCGTGTGATTCGGACTTGTCCCTGATGTAGAGGTTTATCTCCTCCAAGGCGCGTGCGTTCTCACCCAGGATGTTGAGGAGCATGGCAGCCTTTAGTTCCCGGTCGCTGATGGGGATCTCAGGTTCCTCTGGGGCTTCGATGATCGGTTCTGGAACGATCAATACGGCCTCTGGCATTGGCAGTGCCTGCATCACCACCGGGGCGGAATCGGCCGCGATCACTTCGGCGGATTGTACGGTCAGACCGTCGATCTCCGCTTTCGGTGGGGGCAGCTCTACCGGGGTCTGGACCGCGATGGCTATCTCCTTATCCTTCAGGGCAGGCAAGGCCCGCTCCTCCGGAATGGCCAAATGGCATTCGTCGTCCTTCAGAGCCGGAACATGTGCCGGTTCGACCGGGACCATGGCGGTGTTCTCCTCGACCTTCTTTATCTCGCTGGACGCCGGCTCCCTTACGACCAGGTCAACCTCTGAATCGACCTGCACAAGGGCGCAAGGTTCCTTCTGGGCAAGAACGGTGACCTCAGGCACGGCGGACGGGGCCGGGTTCTCCTCGACCGCTCCCATCTGGACCTTCTCGACGATCTCAGGGACCGATGGGACCTCAGGCTCAAGGACCGACCCCTCTACCTTGACCTCGGGTTCAGGAGAGACCTCTTGGGTCTCGACCTCTGGAACCTCGGTCTTGACAGGTTCCGACTCTGGGATCTGCTCTTCGGTCCTTACCTCGGGTTCGGGGACGGCCTCTTGGACCCCAGCCTCTTCCGCCTCTACCGCGCCGAGCGTGGGCTCAGCGATCCGGACCTCCTCTGGCGGTTCAGATACGATTATGGGCTGTTCGCTTTCGACCGGGGTCGGTTCATGCACGGATCGAGATTCTGACCGGAGCGGAACCTCTTCCGGCGATGTTACCCCAGTCTCTTGTGTCACGTCTTGCTTCGCTTCCTGGACTTCTTCTAGGGGTTCAGCCACCGGAGCCTGCTCCCTTTCGACCGGGATCGGTTCCTGCATCGTTGAGGGCTCTGGGGCCAACGGTGCCTCCTCCCTCATATCCTCCAGTAGATCTTCCGAAGCGACCTCGGGGACCTCGACCGATTCCGGCTCCTGGGCTGACTCAGCCATCCGGACGGCGGCCAGAAGCTCATCCCTTTCGGCGGCGGCTTCGGTCATCCCTTTATCCAGCATAACGGCGTTCTCGAAGGACCGGACCGCATCCTCGGGCTGTCCCATCGTCTTCTGGGACATACCGAGCGAATACCAGATGTCTGCCCGGTCCCGGTCGATCTGAAGAGCTTCCTTCCATGCCTCGATGGCGTCCCCGCCGCGGCCCATCTCGATCAAGGTCAGAGCCCGGTTGACCGGCGGATCGATGTAGTCACGGTTCAGGAAGGATGCCTTGTCGAACGATTCCAGCGCTTCCTTGTGGCGGCCCATGGCCTTGAGTACGATGCCCCGGTTGTTGAAGGCCATGGCGTCCTTGGGGAAGAAATTGCACATTTCGTCATAGACCTTGAGCGCCCAATCATAGCGATGCAGCTGGAACAGCGTCGCTCCCTTGTTAAGCAGGGCCGCTTCCATCCGCGGCGTGATCTTCAGGGCCGTGTCATAGGCCTTGAGCTCCTTCTCGAAATCACCCAGCTGATTGTATGCCAGACCCATCAGGTACCAGGTGGTGGAATCTCCGGGCCTGAGCTCGCTTGCGCGCTTGCAGGCCACCAGGGCGTCCTCGAACCGGCCCATGGCCAGGAACACGTTGGCTTTGCGCAGCCACACGATGTCGTTATTGGGCTTGATGTCCAGGGCCCGGTCGTAGTTGTATATGGCGTCCCGGTATCTCCTCTGTTTGAAATGCTCCTCGGCAGCGCTATAGAATGCGTCGAATTGTGCTCCAGAAGGAAGATACCGGTACCGGTCCTGCTCCAGTATGCGCCGGTCGAGCTCGGCCATCATCTTACCGGCCAGGTCGTACTTGCGGAGGAGCATGAGCAGTTTTGGCTTGTCCGCATAGGATATGCCCTGAGTTTCGGCGAACGTCCTCTCATCGGTATCCAGGTCGCAGGTGACGATCAGTACGGGGGTGGCGTCCCTCTTGGCGGCCATCTCCCTGAGGATCTTCATCGACTCGATGGAAGCATTGTCGAAAAGGCGTGAGGCAACGACGAAATACTTGCCCTCTTCGCTGATGCCCTCGAAGAACACTGCATCCTCAGAAACATCCATCCTTGTGACCTTGACCCCGATGCTTCCGAGCAGCTCTGAGACCAGGGACTTGAACCCGTCAAAGTCCAGGTCGTTGATGGCGTGCATTATGCGGTCATCCATCTTGCTGTCCAGCAGTTCGCTGAGATCGGTCATTGCGACACCCCCATGGAGCTCAGCATACGGTTGGCCAGCGGGCTCCGCAACTTGTCAGGTACCATCGACAGTGCCTCCTTCGCCCTCTCCATCTGACCGGTCTCGAGCAGGACTATGGCCCCCTGGACCACGAACGGAACGCTGTCTGGAGTGATCTGGTTCGCGATCAGCTCTTCGAGGATATCGACCGCCTTCTCCGACTCACCCATCCAATGTCCCAGGAGTGCAGAGTTCGCCTGCGCGATCCGCTCCAGCTTGGGGAATCCTGAGGAACGGGAATAGAATTTCTGAGCCAGTCCGGTATGCTTATGCAACAGTTCTAGGAGGTCCTTCTGATCGACCGCCAAGTATCTGGCCCTCGACGCCGACAGGGCGTACAAGTTCCCGATCCGGAGGCAGGCCTTTGCCCAGAACTCGGTATCGTACTCCAGGGTCTCGCAGTTCCAGATGATGGAGGATATGAGCTCTCTCTTGGGGATCCTTTCAAAACCGGTAAGGTGCAAGGGTATGCCGATCCCGTCCAGATACATATCAACGTACGAAGGCACACGTGATGTGTCCTGATCGGTCAGCATGGTCCGGAAGGTAAGGGCCGGCTCGGTGCCCTTGGAGAATTTCACTTCCGGCGATACCAGTGGTCCGATCATCATGGCGGCGCTGCGGGAAGAGACTAGACGCTGGTCCGCATTGGGGTCCATCAGCCTCGGGACGAGCGAAACGGGTTCCCCCAATCTCCCAAAACACTTACCGCACAACAACGACCCAGACTTGGTCGGAGAACCGCACACTACGCATCCCATGAAACCACCGATGAGGGAATGGGCGGGTAGGCATTTAGGATTATCCCTCGAACAGCGCACTGGAAGTGAAATGACGTAGGAGACTGGGGGTTCTGAAAATCGGAAAGGGGCCGCTGCACACAGGCCTAAGGTACTTGATCTGAGGCTCTCAGAGTCCCTTGGCCATATAGGGACCTTTTCGTGCATATCCCAGCGAGACGTAGTACCTGCGCACACCTACCCCGCTGGTCACGCGGAGGGCGTCATAACCATGGTCCTTCGCCCTCTGCTCTGCCAGTGAAAGCAGCTCCTTGCCAAAGCCGCGATGCTGAACGTTGCCGTCCTGCCCTATCTTGGCCATCAGCCCGAACACCTTCAGCTCCCGCACCATGGCTTCTGTGCCTTCGCCCCTCCTCAGACGGACGAAGCCGACCAGACCGTCCTGCTCAGGCAGCTCTAGAGAGATGAAATCCTCAATACCGCCCGAAGCCCGGTACGATTCGATCCTGAGCTCGACGTCCTTCCTCTCAAAGGCGGTGATGCCTTTGAGCCCGACCTCCCGGCAGCGGATACAATGGCAGGTTTCCCCCTTCTGCCTCAGCCTTGCTTCGGCCAGTTCCCTCAGGTGACCCTTGTCCACCCCGGCCTCGATCAGCGGGACCGGTATGTCCCTCTGTATCCGCTGTATCCTGGCCCATCGCGGGACCAGACGGAGCATCTCCGAAATGGTCTCGGTGGCCGCTTCAGTGTCGAGCGGCTGATATTCTCCGTTCAGCCACAGGTCGTAGAGTTTGGTGCCTTTCACCACCAGGGTAGGGTATATCTTGACCATGTCGGGACGGAACCGCTCGTCCTCGAACATCGTCCTGAACGATCCGACGTCCTTCTCCATGCTTGAACCTGGAAGTCCGGGCATGACGTGGTAGCAGACCTTGATCCCGGCGTCCTTTGCCACCTTGGTGGCATCGGTCACTGACGATACCGAATGACCCCTATTGACCGAGGACAGGATGGTGTCGTCGAGGATCTGCACACCGAACTCGACCCGGGTGGTCCCCAATCGGAGGACGTTCTCGCAAATCTCCGGCGTGAACTGGTCCGGCCGGGTCTCGATTGTCATACCGATGCACCTGTGCTCGGAGGTCTCATTCATCTCCTGTGCCTCCGTCAGTGTTGTTGAGACGATGCCGTTCAGACCATCGAAGCAGCGTTTAACGAACTCATCCTGGTACGCTCTTTCACGCGACGTGAAGGTCCCGCCCATGATGATCAGGTCGACCTTCTCCGTCCCATGCCCTATGGTCTCCAGCTGCTGCATCCTTCCCCGGACCTGCTGCTCAGGATCGAACTCGAAGTTCGCACCGCGCAACGCCGCCGGTTCCTTGCCGGTGTAGGACTGGGGGGAGTTGTTGTCCACCCCTCCAGGGCAGAAGATGCACTTGCCGTGCGGACAGGGCGCCGGTGAGGTCATCACCGCGACCACCGCCACCCCGCTCAGGGTACGCACTGGCTTTCGCCTCAGGACGTTCAGGACCAGGGGGAACTCCTCCTCGGACGCCAATGCAAGGGTGTCCGAGTTCCGGGGAACTCCCGGAAGTGCATACCGGCGGCAAAGCTCGATCTTGGCCCTCTGCAACCCGTCCTTGTCGGTTATCTCCCCGTCAAGGATCATTCGTAGGAGCTTCTGATGGTATTCGGTGGTCTCGCCCATAAGGAGATTCCCACTTCTCAATTATAGAAGATCGAATCGGGCTCTTTCTTCAGACGGTCGTCCTCGTGCTTGTAGTCGAGGACGTCGATTATCAGCACCGTCATGGACGGGATGATGCGGAGGATTCCGTCAAGATCCTTGTCTTCGGAGTATAGCTTGATGCACACCCCGGAGTCCTGTCCGAACTGGACATATCCCATGAACTCACCAACGGAGGTGAACTGTTCTTCCTTCCCGCCCCTGCTGATGATGCGGTATTTGCTACCCTTGGTCAGTTTGGTTGGATACTTCTCCTCTTCCATGCTGCTCACTCCTTATTGGCCAAATCCTGCATGTGATCGACCGTCTGGCGGTAGTTCTTCATCGCCATCTCGACGTTAGCCTCGGTGAACGACCAGGCCTTAGAAAGATCGCCGTAACGGACGCGATATCCTTTCTTCTTGCCCCCATCCCTTTCCGCGTCCACCTCCTCCAGTATGTCCATGGACTTGAGCTTGTTGAGATGACGGTAGATCGTCGGTTTGGTGGTCCTCAGCTCAACGGCCATCTCCTCCACCAGCCAGACCCTTTTCATGTTTCTCAAGAAGCAATCCGTGAACATCTTGTAAGGAACGCTGTCCTGTACATTGGAGGCCTCCGTCTTGGGATCGTAACCTTTCGGTATGTAGCCGATCTGCTGCAGGAACTGCAGTGCTACCTCGTCCAGGTTCCTGATGGGCGTCAGCGGGGTGTTGCTGACGATGCTGAGCTCGAACATGTCAATCAGGCAATGATTGCTATTAAGCTTATGAATTTTATTGTAAAGACCCTGCCTATTTTTTTTACTATCTAATTCCATTTGTAATGATTATCACTGATGACGACCGGATAACTCGGGACTAGTGAATCCATATAATACCTACTTGTGATAATAGCGGTGAAAATTGTACAATAAGGATACGTTTTCCCTATATAGGAGGAAGTAATTTATATCCACGCCGGTTTTTGGAGGGGTAAGGTATATTCATGGTCAAAAAAACAACTGCAATATTAACAGTGATCGTAGCGATACTGGCAGTAACGGCAGTGGTCGCGGTGGCGGTCCTGAGCAGCAATTCGAACTCTACTAATGCCAAGGTGATCTATTGGACGCCTGTGCCACCAGTGAACCAAAAGGCCGCAATCGCCAATGGTTCCATTTCTGCTGGAGTGAGCTGGGAGCCGTTCATAGACGATTCGGTGATCGCCGGAACAGGACATGTGCTGATATGGTCCAATCAGATCTGGGATAGCCATCCATGTTGCGTATTGGCAGTCTCATCATCCTTCGCCCAGAACAACCCGGATGCGGTTGCGAGAGTCCTCCGAGCTGACATGGATGCCAATGCCTGGCTTCTTGATGCCGCGGCTCATCCAGGTACGGTCAACTATACTTTATTGGTCAAACTCGGAGCTCAGTTCAGCGGAAGGTCGACGGACGTTGTCAATGGTTCGCTGCTGCACACCAAATATGACACTCAGGTGACCAATGCTGACATGAGCTGGTTCGTTAACTTCACCAAGGACTTCCAGTCCCTGAACCAGTACTCGGTGAACATCACTTCGAAGGGATATACGGGCCCTGCCGACTACGTCAACCAACTGGTCGACCAGTCGTACTATGCCCAGGCCCTTCTGGTCCAGCCGGTCGACCACATCGTGGCCAACGTTAGCATGGGATATCTGACCGGAGACCTTCACCAGTTCGCCCGATTGGTGGCTTCCAATGCCACGGTGGGCGGCGGAGTGAGCCTGTTCGAGAAGTATGGCGTACACGTGACGAGCCCCAACCTGGCCGGCTATGGTGCCGGACCAGCCGAGATGGACGCGTTCGCTGCCGGATCGATCAACGTGGGATACCTGGGTGCTCCCCCGGTGCTCCTGAAGGTCATCAACTCTGGCGTGAACGTGAAGATCGTTGGGCTGGTCAACTCCGAGGGGTCGGCGATCGTCGGTAGCAACAGCATCACCAATTTCTCCCAGCTGCAGGGCAAGATAGTAGGGACTCCGGGACCTGGTTCGATCCAGCACCTGCTCTTCATATACTATGCTCAGCAACAGGGATATGTAGTGAAGCTTGCGGGTACCTGAAGACCACCTTAAACCTCTTAACAAACCTTTTTATTTCCTAAACCACTGCAAGGGTGAATGCCCATGACCAAGGCTTTTGACAAGATCAAAAAGGAATTCGGGAAAAGCTTTGGCAAGAAGAACCTCAAATCGCTTTTCTTCGTGACCGTATCGCTGGTGGGTTTCGTATTGATCTGGTGGATTGCTGCTTCACTCTACCACATTGATTACTTCCCCACCCCGGACAAGGTCTACAATGCGTTCATAAACAGTTTCACCCACGACGACCCGTTCCTCGGGATCAACATGTGGCAGAACATCTCTGCCTCGCTCCAAAGGTTCGCAACCGGATTCCTGTTGGCTTTCCTACTTGCAGTCCCGCTGGGTCTTCTCATGGGCTCGTCGAGGATATTGGACTCCTTGTTGAAACCTATCATCGAGCTGTTCCGCCCCATCCCACCGATCGCCTGGGTGCCCATATTCCTAATCGCATTGGGATTTTTCTGGGGGCCTGTCTTCATCATCTTTATCGGCGTCTTCTTCCCCCTTACTTCATCCGTCTATTTTGGGGTGAAGAGCGTTGATCCAGTTCTTCTCGATGCCGCCAGAACACAGGGTGCCGGTCCCGCGGCGATATTCTCCAAGGTGGTCCTTCCGTCAACCGTGCCTCACATCATGACAGGCATACGAATCGGGCTTGGAATCGGATGGATGTGCATCGTAGCAGCGGAGATGATTGGGGCCGTGGGCGGGGGCGTCGGATACTATCTCACGGTCCAGCAGCTGGTCGGCAACTATCCGGCACTTTACGGCGGGATAGTCGTCATCGCTCTGCTTGGCTTGGCCACCACCGGACTAAGCGGTTACGTGGAAAAGCGTCTCGCGCAAAGGATGGGGACCAAATGATACTAAGCATCAAGAACCTCCATAAGGTCTTCCCCAAAGAGGAAGGGGAGATGGTTGCCATCGATGACTTCAACCTAGATGTCGAAGAAGGCGAGTTCATCTGCATCCTTGGACCCTCAGGTTGCGGCAAGACCACCCTGCTTCGTATGATCGCTGGATTGGAAACCCCGACATCTGGGGACCTCCTACTGAACGGCAAGCCGATAACCAAACCCGGTTCAGACCGCGGTATGGTCTTCCAGGAATTCGCCTTATATCCCTGGAGGAACGTCCGAAAGAACATCGAGTTTGGACTGGAGATCAAGAAGGTCAGTCCGCTCGAGAGGGAGAAGATCTCCCAGCGGTTCATCGACCTGGTCGGCCTGAACGGTTTCGAAAAATATCACCCATACCAGCTTTCGGGTGGTATGAAGCAGAGGGTGGGAATTGCCAGGGCGCTGGCGAACGAGCCTACCATCCTTCTCATGGACGAGCCGTTCGGGGCGCTGGACGCACAGACAAGGAACCTCATGCAGAAGGAACTGCTCCGTATCTGGAAAGAGACCAAGAAGACAGTCGTCTTCATCACCCACTCGGTCGACGAAGCGGTCTATCTTGCGGACAGAATCGTCGTCCTAACAACCCGTCCCAGTAAGATCAAGGAGATATTCGAGATAAAGACCGAAAAGCCGAGGGACCGGGCCGACATCGACTTCGCCAGCCTCAGAAAGCGCATCCTGGCCGAATTGGAACAGGAAGTGGTCTGCGCTCCGAAGATCCTGGCCTAGTCTAGAGCACCTTCGACGCGGCGACCTCTATCGCCCGCCTAACGCTGTCCCTCGGAATGACCACACTGACCGGTATTGTCAATATCTGTTCGATGGTCGGGGCGATGATCGGGGCGCAGACAATGGCCAATGCCCCGTCCCGTTCCGCTTTGACGGCTGCGATGATAGCATCTTCCATCGTCAGGGCCGGGTACTCCTTCACCTTGACGTTCCTTTCTCCGACCTGGATTATGCGTTCTTCGATCTTCACCAGGACGGTCTTGGTGGCGATGACAGCGATGAACTCTCCTCCAGGGTAGGTGTCCATCTTCCGGACCCCTTTGATCACCGCTCGTACCGTACGCAAATTAGGTTCGCGCTGCTCCTGCAGGATCTTGTACACGGTTGACGGCGATAGACCGGTCTTCTCGCAGAACTCCGGCACGCTGACCTTGAGATCTTGTTCCAGGATCTTCCTCAGGGCTTCCCTGAAACCCTCCTCGCTTCTGAGGATACCGCCGACCAGCTCGTCCACCATCGACATTTACTCGGTCTCCTTTCTGATGATGTTCGCAGCCGTCGTTCCAGCCACGCATCCTTGTCCGACCGCCTTGGCCATTTGCCAGGGAAGACCGGTCACGTCGCCACAGGCCAGGACGTTCGCTTGCTCGGTCCTGCAGTCCGCATCGACCTTGATGAAGCCCTTTTCATCCGGTACGATGCCCACATCCATCGCCAGGTCAGCTGGACCTCTCGCGCCCAGCTCGATGAAGACGCCGTTGACGTCCAGTTTCCGGCCGTCCTTGAGCTCCAGAGCATTGACCACTTCGGTTCCCAGAATCTTGGCCGGCCATGAGGGGATGAGGACCTCGATGTCACTGGCCTTTATCTTGGCGTTCAGCTCGTCGGAGGCCTTATTCTCCATGGCCACCCAGTAGACCTTAGAGGCATACTCTCTTAGCAACAATGCCCCAGCCGCTGCCATGCTTCCGTCCCCGATGACCGCGACGGCCTTCTTCTTGAAGAAATGACAGTCGCAGGCAGCGCAGTAGCTCACTCCCAGACCGTGGTATTCCTTCTCCCCCTCAACGTTGAGCTTGACCCGTGAAATGCCGGGAGCCAGGATTATAATCTTGGAACGCACCTTGTTCATCTTGTCGGTGTCCATGACGAACCATTCACCCTCGCGGTTCAGGTCCATCACGTCCTCCGTCATGACCTCCGCCCCGAAGTGCCTGGCCTGGTCGATCCCTATGGAAAGGAGCTCCTTGCCCTCAGCGGTGGCGATACCGAAGCAATTCTCCACCTTGGCCTTGCTCAAGGCGCTGTTCTCCCCTTTACCCAGGACCACTACCTTGACCTTCTTCCTGGCGGCGTGAATGGCTGCTTGAAGTCCAGAGGGACCGCATCCGATAATGGCAACGTCATAATCCATTTTCTGACCGGGAAATTGATGGATTTGACCCTATAACCATTTTCCGCCAGGGTGCCGCTTATCGCGTTAAGGAATATATTTCATGCATCGCGATAGCTCAGCATCAGGAAATTGCGGTCTGAGACCACAACGATGAACGTGCTGTCGTTCTCACGGAGCTTCTCCACGACATCGTCCATCGAGTCATAAGCAGACGCGCCCGTGATATGGACAACGACCGCGTCCAGATAGCTTATTGAAAGGAAAGTATGGAACCCGGCGACCACGCCGCCCTGCTGCAGCACCTGCATTCGCTTATGGACAGCCTGAAGACTGACCCCGAGCGCGTCGGCCATGTCCCGATAGGACATCCGGGCATTCTGGATGAGCATGCCGCATATCCTTAGGTCGGTCTCGTCCACAAAGCTAGAACGGCGTCATGCCCTAATAGAAATATTGGCCCGAGGAAGGATCTCCGCGCGGCCGGCTGGCCAACCATTGCCGGCCGTGGAAATATGGATTATAGGTGTTTGGCGAACTTGGCCCTCATGAAGTCCTTATTGCCGGCCCCAACGATCCTGTCGACCATTTCACCGTTCTTGAAGACAAGGAGAGTAGGGATGGCGGAGATGTTGAACCTCATCGGTATGTTCTCGTTCTCATCGGTGTTCAGCTTTCCGAAGACGATCTTGCCTTCGAACTCCTTCGCAAGCTCATCGATGATCGGGCTCAGGCTGCGGCACGGCCCGCACCATGGAGCCCAGCAATCAATTATCACAATCTTGTTGGCCTTTACGAAATCGTCGAACGTGCTGTCCTTGACCTCAGTTGCGGATGACATCTTCTCAACTCCTTTCTTGTTAGATGACTCGTGCTTCAGCAATTCAAGCTTTTTCCTTCGGATGGCCTCAAGCTCTTCCAATTCATTCAAATCGTCAGACCCCGTCCGGTTGTGCATGAACTTTACATAACCGTATCTCAGTCAATGGGATAAATACCTTTTCTTGATAGGTTCCGACACGCCAATTTGATGCTGGCACTTGAGAGAGCTATCGTAGGGTTTACTATTTAATAAATCTCGGGGGTGAAAATTCCTCTGGCAATAATGGACATAAACGATGACTGGGTCCAATAAGCCTTAAAAGGGTGATTGTCGTTATGCATGTTGGGATCGGCGATGCTTGAGGAAGCTACAGAGCTCATCGGATTGCAGGTGTATACACCAAATGGCATTTTCTTGGGGAACGTCAACAACCTGGTAATCGACCTTGAAAACAAGAAGGTCGACGGGCTCTTCATCAATGAGACCAACCCGCTGTTGGTCGAGGATTCGAAGGCTGTCAACGTACCGTACCGCTGGATCCAGTCGGTAGGGGATGTTGTCATTCTGAAGTACTTCCCGAAGCGTGTGACGGCCCGCAAGCCGGCTGCAAAGCCAGCCGCCGCGGCAGCTCAAGAAGAGTGACCAAAACCTTTTCTAGACCCATATCTTCTTTGTCTATGGATATGACAGATAGACGCATCTATGTCGATTCTACCGCCGTTGTTCTAGGGAATGTGACTTTGGCAGACGGGGTCAGCATTTGGCCGAACGCTGTTCTGAGGGGAGATGCCAACCATATTGATATCGGGACCGACAGCAACATTCAGGACAATGCGGTCATCCATTGCGCCGAAGCGTATCCGACCATCATTGGCAAGGACGTCACCGTCGGACATTGCGCAGTGATCAACGGGGCAACGGTGGGAGACCTGTGCATCATCGGGATGAACAGCACCATCCTGGACGGCGCGGTCATCGGTGACGAGTGCATCGTTGGGGCCGGAGCGGTCGTGACCGGCAGGACGCTCATTCCTCCGAGGTCGGTGGTCATGGGTGTGCCCGGGAAGGTGACCAGGCACAACGACCTCACGCTCAAGGAGAAGGCTCAGAAGAGCTCAGAGAACTACCAGAGGCTGAGGGACGAGCACATCATAGGACGCTATAAACGGCACACTTCTTGGTGACCTTTTCTGCGATCTTCGCGTCGGCGAGCATGATGTCGATGTCCTCTCCGCACAACGCGGAGAGCTCCTCGTGCATCGCCTTCATGCGCATGGCGGTGTTGCTGTAGCCTTTGGAGTTCAGATCGTCCAGCGCTTCCTGGAGCGTGGTCACCTTGTCATCGCTGACCAGGTTGTCGGCGTGGCACACGATCTTTTCCTCTATCGTCTCAGGCATGTACTCGCCGTCAGGCAATCCCAAGGCCTTCGCCTCCTGCTTGGTGAGGCCGGCGGCAATGTGTCTGGAGATCACCCGGACCAATGGTTCGGGGAGATCCCGGGACCGGGCGATGGCGACCCCTTCGGAGACGTGCTTCGCCCCATGCGTTCGGGAACGCCCCACATCATGAAGGAGGGATCCGGCGTTGACCAGATCCCTGTCCGCCCTGATCCTGGAGGCGATGATCATGGCTACGATATTGACCGTGCAAACGTGCCGGATCACCTTGGGTGAACATCCTTCTTCCTTCAGGATCTCGAAGCACTGCCGCTCACTCGGAAGGGTTGACAACCCGTTTCCCCCTTTCGCAGGGAAGCACCTTGATGTTGCCCCCTTCGAACTCCTTCGAGAACTCCTTGCCCTGTGCCAGACGGTCGAGCAGGATCGCCAGCGCGGCCACCTCCGAATGTGGCTGGTTTCCGACCGATATATTGAAGTCGGCGGCCTGGTAGACCTCCGGGGGCACCTTTTCCGCCCCGACAACGACCAACAGATCATAGTCCAAAGGCAACATCCGGGGCACGACCTCATCCACCTGAAGCCCGTACATGGTCAGGTGGGCGATCTTGCCCCTTGATTTGAAAGATGACAGGAACTTGCGCCAATTGACTCCGCTCTCGATGGAGAAATCACCGCCGAAACGCTTGACCACGTCGTTGACGCTCTCCTCGAGCGAGACGTCCTTGGTCCCGACCTTTATCCCCTGGGCTCCGAACGCGCGGGCGGTCAATGCCACGTGTGTCGTGATGCGCTTGTCCCTTTCCGGACGGTGGCCCAAACGCAGGACCCATATCTCTCCCATGTGATCCAGCTCACGCGTCCTTGACCAGTTCCAGCCGGTGACCGCGATAATCGAGACGGACCGACCTCTTCACCAGGCTCTTGAGCATTGTGGACGTGATCCCCAACGCTTCTGCCACATCGCCTGCGAACTTGCCTTCCTTGCCTACCTGGGCGAGGATCTTGGCCTCGATCGTCTCGAACTCCTCCTCTGGCATCATGGCCACCGAAAGGACATCCGATATCTCATAGACTGGCCAGGAGGCGTTGATATGGAATTGGTTGTAGTAGGTATGATAAGCCTTTTCCGGGCGGTTTCCACCGGAGGGCTGCCAACGCGTTTCCACGAGCTTCATCTTTTCGAAAAACTTCAGCGCCTCTTTGCCATCGGCGCCATACTTGTCCTCTATTTCTTTGGCGGTCCGCCATTCCATGGTGACCTCCTTGAGGACGTCTCTCTTAATTGGGGTATCAACGGCCCTCAACATCGGAACCAGTTCCGAGGGTTCATTGATGACCTTAATCTTATTCATAATCTCCCTTAATTGTCAAACGAACATATATAAACTCGGTAGGAACGCCCATCATTGGTTCACGACACTGGATATGGCCCGTTCGAGAGCAATAGTTGAACCTCGAATTTCATCGTTTAACCATAATTCATAGTCATTTGTCTATTATTTAATATCATTAGTGTAATAATGAACAATATCACTACAAAATAATGGATGTTTGAGGGGAATAACCCCTCGTTCTAGGGTTTACCTCAATTTGTTGCCACAGGGCACATCGCGAAGTCCGGGCTCACCGGGGTTCCATACTTGGACACTCACCGGAAACAGAGGCCGGCTGTTGCTGGTATTGCTGCGGCAGAATTACCGCTCGGCCCTTCCCTCGCTCATTAGTATTATATTCCCGTTCCTTATTTCGAGACATAATGAGCAAGATCATCTACCAATGCCTCGCCTGTGGCAAGAAGCACAAGACCGAGGAGGCAGCAATGAAGTGCCATGAGGGCCCTATACAAGCGTTCGAGACGGGCATCACTCGGTTCAGCAAGAGAAGAGGCCTGATCGGCAACTGATCGAGCCAATGCTTTTTCCTATCCTGCCCCTTCACGTTAGGTCAATACTATTTTCAGACCAATCCGGCAGCCGCCAAGATGGCGAACAGACCTAAAAGAGGGACGACTATCATAAGGAAATCATCGTCGATATACCAGTTCTTCTTCATCTCGGACATTATCCCCAGGAATGTGGCCACGATCGAAGCGACCACTATGGTCGGATTCAGTCCGAAGAAGTATGTAAGCGGCACTATCATGATGAGGAAGTACAGGATGACGGGAACGGCAGGATAGTACTTGCTCTTCCGGGCCCTCATTATCCCCATGAGAGGGTCTATCCAGCCCATGCCGAATATCACCGGCAGCGTTATCTCCATCGGAAAGAAGGCCAAAGAGACGGTCAATGCCATGGCGGTCCAAGCGGCGGCGGAGATGCGGTAGTTCTCATAGTCCCGCATTCCAATGATGTGCGGTGAGAAATACAGGCGTAGGGCTTCAATGACCAGGATCAAGGCCAGGAACAGGAATAGCCCAGGCTGTTTGCCGAATAACCCGGGTAAGACCGGGTCGGGCAGATAATAGTAGACCAAGAACACCGGGGCGCTGATGTGCACCAGGCGTCTTAGGACCTGTCCCATGTCCATTGGCCTCACCTAAGATGACTTGACTAAAAATGCTTTTGCAACGATCGGATCAGGGAGGACAATGGACTGGAATATCTGGTCCACAGTCGTTTTCTTATGTGAAAGCCTGCTTGGCCCACTTTCTCTCGATACCTCTGTAGAAGTACCAGGAGAACAGCGCCACGAATACCAGCACGATCCCGATCCCTCCCGCCGAGACCAGAGGCGTCGTATCGATCGAGAGCGACAGTATCGTGATGCCGAAATCGGGGATCAACGCCAATGCGGTGAACTTTAGCATGATGTTCGGGTCGAACAGGAAGGAGTTGGTGCTAAGACCGGTGAGATATGCCGTCGCCAGGACCATGTATGCCCCGGTGATGTACAGCACCGGCAGCGCCAACCATAACAATCTCATCTCGTTGTTGAGCAGCGATATGCCGACCACGAAGATGGTGGAGATGACGCTGGTCAGGATGAAGAAAGCCAACAGCTTGCCCTTGATGACGCTGGGCACGCTCACTGGAAGTGTCTCGAAATAGTCGGCCAGATCGATGTTGGTAAGCCAGCTATAGAGCATGACCCCGAAGAACCCGACCATACCGGCGTAGAAGACGCTGTTGAAACCGACCGGGATCTTGAGACCGTTATTGATGTACCAGGTGGTGAAAGAGAGGAACAGGAGCGGCGCGACGTAGGCAAAGCCGATCTTCTTGAGCAATCCGCTGCGAACGATGTCCACGAACTCCTTTGCCAGAAGGGCCTCGAACCTGCCGGCGAACTTCGTCATGGTCCGGTATCTGGAGAATACCTCCACGAACTGTGACTTCGCGCTTTCATACTCCTGCTTGACCAGAAGAACTGCGAACAGGGTGAAGGACACGACTGCGATCACGCTGACGGCGAAATAGAGCAGGACCACCCCGGGATCGTGCATGAACGGAGTCGATGATAGCTCCAATCCGATCGGGGGAAGCACATAACCCAGAGGATAGAGGTGAAATATGCCGAAACCGGCCATGAGCACGCCCAGGGCAGTGACGGCGATACCGAATGCAAGGGTACTGCGCGTGTACAGCACGGATATCGCGAACGACAGGGAAATGCCGAACAGGAAGGACAGGAACATCGCCACGAACAGCATCAGGCATGAGATCAGTGCATAATGCGCGAAGAACGATGCCAGCAGCAGGCCGCAGAACGCGGGGCCCAGGATTAGGACGGTGTAGAAGATGATGTCCCTTACGTACATGCCGAAAAAGGTAGAGCGGAAGGACAGGGGCAGCAGGAATGGCATCGCTATGATGAAGTTGACCTTGCCGTAGCGCCTCTCGATGTATGTGTGCCCCAAGAACCCGAAGGCGCCAACACTTATTCCATAGATGAATATCCCGCCCAGCGCAAGGGTGAGCATATCGCCCAGCGGCAGTCCGGTCTGGAGGTTCGGGAAGCTCCCGGCGAAGAAGAAGGTGAGGACGAACACGTAGATGGGCATGGCCATGAACATGCGCCGCGATGTCTGGGAGACATGGAGACGGTATTCTTCCAGCAGCATCAGTCTAAGCAGGCTTGGCATAGTGGCTCCCCACCAATCTCAGGAATGCCGTTTCCAGGTCCTCTCCGTTCGAGGTGATCGCCTCGATCGAGGAGTTGAGCGCCATGTGTCCATGGTCCAGTATGATTATGTTGTGACAGAGCTTCTGCGCCGTTTCCAGGATATGAGAACAGAGGAACACCGTCCTGCCTTCGTCCCTAAGCGCTAAAAGATAGTCCTTCAGCCTGCGCTGATAGATCGGGTCCAGGTTGATGAACGGTTCGTCGAGGAATAGCAGTTTTGGCTCATGGATGAATGCCGCTGACAGCATCACCTTCTGCCTCATGCCCTTGGACAGGTCCCGGCACAAGGTACCCTTCGCCTCGGTAAGGTCGAAGAAATCCATCCAGCGGTCGATGCGCTTGTCCGCGTCCTCGACCTTCCTTATGCTGCAGACGAACTGAAGGAACTCGGTGGCAGTAAGATAGCTTGGCGGCGATTCCACTTCGGGCACGATCCCGATGGCCTTCTTGACCTCGATGGAACTGACAGACGGGTTCATTCCCAGCACCGAACAGCTGCCGCCAGTGGCCTGTATCTGGCCGGTCATGATCTTGAGGAGGGTGGATTTCCCCGCACCGTTTGGTCCGAAACATCCGAAGAAGTCTCCCTGCTCGACCTTGAAACTGATATTGTCCAGGGCAGTGAAGCTCCCGTACTTCTTCGTTATCGAATCCACCTGAACAACGGGCATAGTGCTCGATTAGGAATGATGCTATATAACGACAGTGACAAGAATATCACTCCTCATTTTGTTACTGGAATCAAGAATCGAATGAGCGGGACAGTCGATCTGCAGGCGAACACCGGGCAATAAGGATGTCGTTCCTGGAACTGTTACGGACCGGGGACGGCAGCTCGGTCTTGGGAGACAGGCCACAAGGTCTTACGTGAAACCCATGACGACCTGCCCAATGGCAAAACTGACAACTGTTCGCCGGCACGTTATCAAGAAGACCGCTCGATATGTTCGGTAGCTTGTCTGAATTGGTCGATCCTGATCATCCTTGAGAGGATTCCAGAGAGTTTGATATATTACCAAATGATATCACATGCCCAACTCAGTGATATCACATATCACGCCATTCTTGAGGTGGGCAAATGAAGGGCAAGAGCATCCTTACGAACAAGATCGAGAGTGAGATTGAGCTCCTGGAAAGGCACGTCAAGATGCTGAACGCGATCATGGCGCACGAGCCTATCGGGATTATTCGTCTCTCGGAACTGTTGGATATCCCCCAGCACAAGGTAAGGTACTCGCTCCGCATTTTGGAACAGGAAGGGCTGATCAACCCTTCGCCTGAGGGGGCCGTCACCACAGAGAAACTGCAGACGTTCTTTGAGGACCTGAAGGATATACTGCAGCACATGGATGAGACGGTCAACGCGCTTCGGACCTCACTAGAGGGTCAGGTATACGAGGCAAAAAAGATTAATAAATGACCAGTTATGTCTCGCCAGTTCACAGGCCGTCGTAGCTCAGTCGGTAGAGCGTGGGACTGTTAATCCCAAGGTCATCGGTTCGATCCCGATCGACGGCGCCAAGATCCTCCATTTCTTAGGAATTGCATGAACTAGCCATTGCTCATCCGTTCGATGAAAGACCGGGCACGATCGTATGGTCCGTTCATAAAAAATTGGGATCGGCTATTTCGGAATTTTGACTGTTTGGGACGGAGCCGGGGGGTGGCCCGTCCCATTTTGGGGGTATTGCCGTCGCCACGAAAACCCAGGCCCATATCGAAGCCTTCCACCGCGGCGTCCGGTCATAGATCCTTAGGGCTAACACCGGCCAATTATCCTTATAACCGTGCCCATCCGGATATCAACTCCGATACCGAGCGCGACCGCTGGGTTTATCAAAGGAAGGCTATATTCTGCATTCGATAGACATGCTCTCAAAGATCCCGATCATTCTAGAGAAGATCGATCCGAAGTCGATTGACATGGAGATACTGCGGGCGGCGATCATCGGCGAACTCGACGCCATCAACCTCTACGAACAGATGGCCGGCCTCACGCAGAACGAGGACCTACGCAAGGTCCTGTTGGACGTGGCCAAGGAAGAGAAGACCCATGTGGGCGAGTTCCAGGCGATGCTCCTTCGCCTAGACCCGGAACAGGTCAAGGAGCTCAAGGCGGGGAAGCAAGAAGTGGATGAGATGATGGAGAAATGATCTCCCCTGAGCGGATCGTCCTTGATCCGCTCCTTTTATTCTTTCATCCCGTGTTGTACCACGCTGATGCTTCGAGATTCGGGGCCTGATGTCGGTCGAACAAAAGGACCTATCAGAGCGGTCGAGGCATAATGATTGCGAAGGACTGTTCAGATATGGCCCCACTCCTCATCACACGGTTTCCGGCTGCCTTATCATGGTGAGCAGCATCTTGAACTGTTTGACAGCCTTGAGGGAGTGTTCCTCATTGGCCGGCATTATGATCACGTCGCCAGCCTTCATGGAATGGACGATGCCTGACAGAGTGAGGTCGACCTCGCCTTCCAGCACATGCACCATGGCGTCATACGGAGCCGCATGTTCGCTGAGCCCCTGGCCCTCGTCAAAGGCGAACACGGTGACCGTTCCTACCGGCTTGTCGATCAGCGTCCTGCTGACGATCGAACCCTCCTGATAGGATACCAGGTCGTTCATCTTAAGATGTTTTCCCAGCATCTCTGCAGGTCCGGATCCAATCTTTTTGGCCATGTGATCGGTTATGGATTGGAACCTAGTTCTAATAATCGTTCCGTCATCGAGGCTTCTTCTTTTTGGGTGGCTTGACAGGCAGCGAGACCACGAAGGCGTATGAGCGCTCGATCCATGGCCTTAGCATTTCCAGGTCCTCCAATGCTGAGGCGGGCACTGAAACGTACTCTCGCATGACAGTGCTTTCCGTTGGCGCGAACACTCCCGCCCCAGGGATCTCCTTCTTGATGGCCTGCCCATCCTCGTCGGATAGCCTGAGGAATGCGCCTTCTCCGAAGACCCCCAAGAACATGTTGCCATTGATGAACCATACATCCGCCCCGAACATCTTCCTGCGTTCGCCCTGATACTTCTCCAAAAGGGGTACCAGCCGTTCTCCCAGTTCCCTCGATGCCTTGGGCCACGGTTTCCGATCCATGTTCATTGATCTGTGCCGGGATCGTATAATGCTATTTGGAAGAACATCTCCTGTAGCTCCATTAGATAAGTCTCGTTATGATGTCGATGGAGACGAAGTTCGAGCCGAAACTTGTATAGCTCCATAATGGACTCGGAAATTCTATAAACCATGGGAAAAATGAGAGTATCGGAATGAAGACCGTCGACGAAATGAAGAACATGATCATGGTCTGCCTGAAGGAAATGATCGCAGACGACCAACAGGTGAAGAAGTTCACCACCACCAGTCATACCAAGCGGTTGTCGGACAGACAATTCCTTGATTATTTTGCTCAAAAATATGGAGACAGGGCAATCGTCGAGATAGGCGCCAATGACATATTGAACCTGTTCACCACCGAATTGAACATGAAGTGGGTATCCGACGGGAAGAAGACCGGCCTGGACGGCTTTACGATCGGCGGCATGCCGATACTTGACTACATCAAGGGTTATCAGCTGAACGAGGTCGTACCGGCGCCTCAAGAAGAGAAGGTGGAGCTCACGGAAGAGGAACAGCTGGAAGCCCTGTACGGAAAGATGTTCGAGAACAGGGTCATTGACCAGAAGATATCCGAACACGGCAAGGAGATCCAGAGCAAGAAAAAGCCAGATGCTCTGGCGAGTTCAGAAACGGATGATGATGTGGAAGAGACCGAGTTCATAAATTGATTTTTCTATTTTCTTAAGAACAATTCATTGTCCAGCTGAAAATAGGGCGTCGGATCACCCCGCGGGCACTTTTCGGCTATCGTGAAGAGCTATGGACAAGGCCTCGATGTGGGGATGCCGAATTCCGGAAACATCGCCGGCAATGACATGCTGACGAGCGAACTTCCATGTCGGCGATGAAATGGGCGAGCGAGATCTCCATGATGGTCCAGAGAGAGTGGGCCTGCAGGTTCCCCACCCCGTGAAGACGGATGTTCCTGGCTTAATTGATTCCGATGTCAGGGATAATCACAGAGGATGATCACTCGACCAGCAGTATCCCGGTCCACACCGGGTCCTCCTTCACCGGGAACTCCACCCCGGCCCCTGCGTTCTCTGCAGTAAGGATCACGTCGATGCCTACCGCTTCCATCGATGGTCTTGCCTCAAAAGGATGCCTGCAGGGTTCGCCAGAAGAAATCCCAACGCACTCATCGCACAGCGAGCACGCCCCGCCTGAGAGGGCCAGCGCGAAACGGTGACCCATCATCATGGCGTCACGCTCCAGTTTGTTCAGTATGCCTTCGAAAGAACGGGTGCTGGCGCGCAGCTGCCGGCGGTAATCCTCATCATTGATCACCTCGACCAGGCTGGTCGCCCCCAACCTGCGCTCCACCGATGCCAGGTCCGTAACTATCTTGGCCTGCACCAGGATGGCGAACTTGTATCTTTCCAGGGATTTGACGAACTCCTCCGGCTTGACGCAATTGGGAGGACACATGAGGTTTCTTCCGTAGTGCGCACAACGGGGGATCTGACATTTCAGGCTGACGCGCGGGTCCATGACCACATAACTGATCGGTAGCGGGACGGCCTTCGAAGCCCCATAGTCCGCGGCCTTGCTGCAGAGTTCTGCTAGATGCTCTTCGATCGCTGTTGGCATGTTCATATCCCTTCGTCAAGATGATTAGAGAGTAGAGGATATATTAATTGCCGAGCCAAGGCAAAATGCCTCACCCAGCAGGTCCCGGTTCATGGACATTAGTTTTATATGCGGGCTATCCTTAACCTGTCCTTAACGGGTCCGTAGCTTAGTCCGGTGGAGCGTCAGGCTCATAGGATGCCACTTAGCCATCTAAGAAACCCGATGGTCGTCGGTTCGAATCCGACCGGGCCCACCATTCTTCAATCATTTTCCAACATGCTTAGTTCTACTCTAGATTTCTCAGCGTTCATGTTACCTAAACTTACATAGTTCAACCCTGAGCTAACTAACACCAATATTGTTCCTTTGCAGAACAATTACAACATGATCCTGTCTTATTGCAGAACGATTTGGTACATCCGCGAGGTCTCGGCAGATTTGGCATATTCGTCCCGGACAAACATCGAGACCGTCAAGAGCATGGGCGGCACCCCATTCATCCCCTCAAGAGCAAGGCGAAAGAGAAAGGAAACGGTTCGGCATGGAGGAGGATGTATCACATCCTCCAACTGAACAGCGAAGAGTTCATGGAGCACTATCATAAGCGCTCAAACATCGAAGCGACCAATGCGGCAGTAAAGCGGAAGTTCGGCGAGACTCTGAAGTCAAAGAATCAGCAGCGCAGATCAACGAGCTTTTCGCGAAAATTATCGCCTATAATATCACGGTCAAATCCACGAGATGTATGAGAACGGGATAGAGCCGGATTTTTTCCACCTCCGTCAAACTCTGGGCAACGGTGCCTTAAGCGCGGAAGCATCTTAAGTTAGGCGCTTTGATGCAACATTACTTGGACATTGCATCTTTCCACTGTTCCAGCCATTTCCTGTATGCCCATTTGTGCAATTTGCATGCGTTACGCTTTGGTTTGTTGTGGACATGAGGACAAAACTTGTCATCTGTGATCTCCAACTCTCCTTTCTTTAGAGGCTCCATGAACCATGACATTTTTCCATCACCTTTCTCTGTCAATGGAGGCTTTAGAGATTACATAAATGATCCGATGTGATTCCAATTATCTGTTGCACCTAATATAGCCATTCTGCACCCAATGTCCTAGTTCATTCTCACTTAAAATGTAAAGCCTGCTCAAGGCCATTCCTTTTACCTCAATTCAATAAATATTAATACCTATAGTCATTTACTGACTTATAGTCATTAATTGAAGGAGAGTATAGTATGAAGACACTGGTAGCATACATGTCAGTCTCTGGAAACACGAAAGCGGTCGCAGAGGCGATATTTGAAGAGATCAGGGGAGAGAAAGAAATTCAATCCGTGGACAATGTGACCGGGCTTGAAGAGTACGATCTGGTCTTCGTCGGGTTTCCGGTGCAGCAGTTCGGCACCCCCGACCTCATGAAGGAATTCTTGAGGACAAAAGTGAACGGGAAGAGGATCGCGCTGTTCATAACCCATGCGATGCCACCCGGGATGGACCAGCTGAAGGGCATCCTGTCCCGCTGCCAAGCGGCCGCCGCAGGGACGATTCTGGTAGGTACATTCGATTGCCAAGGTGAGCTTGCCAAGGACGTTGCCGATCACCTCTTAGCCTCGCCCAACAAGAACCTCCAAGAGTTCGGCCGAATGAGGGATGTGACAACCGGTCATCCAGACATGGGCGAGATCGAAGCCGCCAGGTCATTCGCCAAACGGACAATGGAATGCGTTTGAGAGGAGGGAGCCGTTCATGAAGACTCTAGTTACTTACATTTCGAGCACGGGGAACACGAAGAGAGTGGCGGATGCGATATACAGAGGGATCGATGGTGACAAGGAACTCTTGCCGATGAGCGAGGTCGGGAGCCTATCGGACTATGACCTCATCTTTGTAGGCCATCCAGTCCAGAAGGCCGGCAGTCCTCGCAAGGTAAAACGGTTCCTGAAGCGGGCGGAGGGGAAGAGCGTGGTGCTGTTCATAACCCATGCGATGCCGCGCGATTTGGAATGGTTCAAACCCATGTACGAGGACTGCGTCAGGTCTGCCGCCGGAACCAAGCTGATGGGGATCTATGAGTGCCAGGGCGAGCTGGCCCATGGTCTGCCTTTCCTGCTCCGGCTCCATCCATACGGCTATGTGCGCAAATGGGCCAGGATGGGGGACGAAGAGCACGGCGTCGGTCATCCTGACGAGGTAGACTTATCGAAGGCCGCAGCATTCGGCAGGGATGCCCATTCAAAGTGGTCCGGCCGGGAGCAAGTGTCAAATCCTTCCGGTTAATATGGAGAGGCCGGAAATGGGAACCGTCGAGAGAAGGAAGAGGGAGAAGGCCAGGAAGGAAGACGACATAGTCGAGACAGCCAAACAGCTGTTCCTCGAGCGCGGATACGAAGCGACCAAGATCGACGATATCGCCGACCGATTGGAAGTGTCCAAGGGGACCATCTACCTGTACTTCGCCAATAAAGAGGAGATCTACTTCGCGGTCGCAAAGGAAGGCCTCAAGATCGTGGTGGAAATGTTCCGAGAAGCCTCCGGTAATAACAGGACCGGAATAAAGGAGTTCGAAGCCATCGGACACGCCTATGTGAAATTCTGGAACGAGTATCCCGAGTACATGAGGCTGTTCAATAGCACGATGATCAGGACAGCGCCGACCGCCTCCGGACCCCATGGTGCCGAGTTCGCGGCCATCGGCGCCGAGGGTAATGCGATCATGGTCGAAGCGATACGGACCGGCATAAGGGACGGGACGATACGGGGCGACATCTCCCCAGAGATGGCGGTGTTCTGCATATCGTCGTCGGTGACCGGCGTACTGGAACGGATGGAGAGGATGGGGCCCTCGATTTCCGCCACGGGCCTGGACCGAGAGAAGGTCCTCGCCGTTGAGTTCAAGCTCCTGCTCCGAGCGGTCTCCAAGTGAAGCGGAAGCATTCATTCAGTGGGGGAGCGATATTCCCTTCATCTTCGTCATTTCGCTAAGTCAGCTTACTTTTCTCCTTGATCACCCTTGCAGGACATCCGGCGGCTATTGAGAATGGTGGAATGCTCTTTGTCACTACGGAATTCATTCCGATCACGGAATTCTCACCGATCACCACCCCTCCCTTTATGAAAGATCCCGCCCCAATCCAACAATTGTCTCTCACCTCGATGTCTCCGCTCTCTTCCTTTCGGGGGAATCTGGAAAAGTCTTGATCGGCCACATATCCAGATGTATACATGCTCACAAATGGCCCTATTGCACAACCCTTTCCGATGATTACCTTGGCCCCATTGTTTGCCTCAATGACCGAGAACCTACCAATATATGAACCGGCACCGAGTCTTATGGACCGCAGATCTCCATTGTAGACCGAGACGCTTATCCCAGGTCCTCGAAACTGAAAGCTTTCATCAATATCGTGATAAACGCGGTATCGATGATAGCGGAATCTATAATCGATCAATGCCAGCTTCTCAAGGGCATAACCCCAAGCGGTCATCACACTTACCATTTTGACACCTGGTTGAAACCTTGAAGAGATTATTGTTCAGTAGTCAATTTGACAAATCGTGGAACAATATCACAAAATAGTAGAATACCTACTAGAAAATTGTATCGAATTCGATATTATGAGTTCGAATTGATATGGGAAAACCGGAAACGGTTTCAGGCCACGAGAAAACGGTGAACCCGCCTTTACGATCGACCGGAGTCAGTAAACGTTCCCCCAGTTGATCCATCAATCACTCCCTGGAGATCGCTCATCGTGTTGGGAAAGGCTGATCGATTCGGCGCTTAGCTTCGCCCTGTTCAGCAATACGAATATTCCAGCCAACAGAGCAAGCAAGGAAGCAATGACCCAACAATAGGCGTATCCGGCGCTGGCATCCGCGAAGCCGACGACGACGAGGCCGGCAAGGACCGGCCCGACCGACATGCCTATCGTCAGGATCATCGAGTTGACCGCTGTCGTCGATCCAAAGTTCTCTTTGGAACAGGCAACCGATATCAGATTGGTGTTGCCGGTCTGGGCCAGTCCGATCCCGAATCCGAATGCGGCCATTGCGATGAGCACAAGAGCCTCGGATGAGCGGGTCAGCGCAAGGGAAAGCAGCCCTACAAATGCTATGACCAGCCCCATGATCAATATCTTCCCATGACCGATCTTCAGACCGAGTCTACCGCCGATCGGCGAAGAAATGAGTTGCGCAATCGCATTCGGCAGCATGAAGAGCCCGATGATGACGCTGCTTGTTACGCCAAATCCGCCATTCCCTTTTGGTATGGCCAAGAAATATGGCAGGGTCTGGAATAGCATGAACATTATTATCCCGATGAAGAACATGGTTATGTAAGCCACCGATATGTTCCGATTCTTCAGCAATCCAAGCCGGATGATGGGTTCATCGAACCGTCTTTCTTGGATCACGAACGCTATGAAAATTACGATCGCGCAGGCGAAAAGACCGATCGTCTGACCTGACCCCCAGCCCCATATCTCCCCCTGAGATAATGGAAGTAAGAATGCTAAGAGGCCCAGCCCGAGCAATACCGAACCTTTCACATCCATTCTTGTGGGATGCCTGACCTGCTTATCTGGGACTGAACGATACACGATGCAGACCACCAATATGACGACCGGAAGAACGAACCAGAATGCTTCCTTCCATCCCATGAACGAGATCATTAGGCTCCCCACGACCATCCCCAGTGCCGCGCCGACACCGATCATAGCACTGATCAGACCGATACCTACCGGGACCATGCGCACCGGTAGGATGTCCTTTGCCATCCCCATGAGGAGCGTTATTGCACCCATTCCAATGCCCTGAACCGCGCGGAAGATAACGAGGGAGAGAAGGTCCCACGATAACGCAGCTCCGACCAGGCCAGCCATGTATACGACCATTATGATAAGGAGGACGCGCTTTCGCCCCCACATCTCTCCCAGCTTTCCGGCGATAGGTATGGCGACCGCTCCAGCAAGGGTATATGCCGTGAGGACCCAGGCCAGGTCAGATGATTGCACGGCCATGCTTACGGCGATGCTTGGCAGTGCTGGCACAAGCATAGTCTCGACGAATATCGTCAAAAGGACAAGGACGGCCATTAGTATGGTCAAGAACAGGTCATGCCTTTCTTCAAGCTTTGGATCGAGAATATTATTACTATTGACATTCTGAAAACTAACCATCCAGCAATCTCCGTGATGGTCAACGTGAAAATCGTAAGACCCTATTAATAACTGCCGCTATGACTAGATTGGATCTTTTGGGTTATCCTTGCCTTATCCTTTCAGCTTGGTACGACATTGAGGGCACTGCAGGTAGGTGTTACTGATCTGAGCTCCGCATTGAGGGCAGTATTTTTTCTTAAAAGGGTTGAACTGGAAAGTCTTCTTGCCTTCATCTGCCTTTACCACATCAGATTTCTTCTCGTTTTCTATTGTCAAGCGAATCGATCCTCGTGTGTTGGTAAGAGATATTCAGAACATAATGATATTCGTCCGTTCTAGTCAGGAATCGCATGATCGCGCCGATACCCCGAATGGACCTTTCATTGATGGTTGGTGGGAAGCCAAAATCACCGAAGCCGAGGTTCATCGGGAGTACAGCGATAAAGGAAATGGGACCCTCTTAATGGCAATGTCCTGAACCCATACATACATCCTGGATGGTCGCTTCCAACAGGCCCTGGTTCATGTAACTGGTCAGAGCCTCCTTCACCGATCCTTCAGCCCCCACGAAAACCTTGATGCCATTGTTCTGGAACTCCATCAGCGGGCGGCGGCCAATACCACCGATCAAAACGGCGCCTATTCCGGAATCGGCCATCTTTCTGACCGGGACCATGCAATTATGTTCCCCATCGTTGTCGATCGTCCATACGTTCTTGATCTGACTCCCCTCGATCTCCACCGCAGTGAAAAGATCGCAATGTCCGAAATGAGCGGACACTCCCGCCTCTAGTCCCCCTGGCATGTTACTTGGTATTCCTATTTTCATTTCTTACCTCCCCTTATCAACGTTCATATCTACTGAAACCATCGTCATCTTACCAGAGCAGAGCGCTTTGGCAAGTGGCCCGCAGCCTCTCACCCCTTCGCCGGTTGCATGATGAATCCTCATCATGAGCATCGCCATCCTCCGATGCGTTCAAGCATCTCTCCCGTCAGTCTCGTTGGACTGGCGGCAATGGCCTTTGCAGCATCTCCTTCTTCCATCAACTTCCTGGCTCTTCCTGTCGTAATGAATATCGATGCTACCGCAATTGGGGCAACAGGGTGCTTCATCAGCTGCGTCAAGGATTTCCCATTCGGTCAGGCAATCTCCACACGAACATGTCCTGGACTTCTTCAGAACGAAGTCGCCCCCTTTGATCTCAATCGCCTTTCCGCTCACAAGAGCTTCGACGATCTTCTTACGGGCGCTCTGAAGGTCCACCCATAGGGCACGTCTAGAGATGCCCATCCTTTGGGCAGCCTCCTCTTGATTCAGATTTTCAAGGTCGATCAATCGAACTACCTCCAGTTCCTCTAGTGACAGAAGGACAAAATCCAGGTCCTTAAGCGGAACCCCCTGAGGCTTGAAGTAAGACACCACCGGCTCGTTTTCAATCCGTCTTGGGCATCTTGGTCGTCCGGGTCTCACTGATTCGCTCATATGGGAGAAAATATTTGAATATTTCTATTATTGATCGAGGGAAATCGGTGCTTCACTTTGACTCTGAGGAGGTTGAGGTCGAAATTCCAGATATTTGTCTAAGATGTGTTCAGAAGGGAAGAGGACCTCGTTTCAAGAATTTCTGGTGCTTGGTCGCTTACCATATGACTCACAATGATCATCTGCAAAAGGAATCTGATGGTTGAATGAGCTCCTGAGGGACCGAATGAGAAAACGACTGATGAACACCTCTAGGAGACCGGGAAGGTGACGAAAGAGTGTAAGTCGTTAGAGCGGCTAATGTTCCTTGGAATTTGATGACACCACTTCATTGCCTTGACGGGACTATCTCCACGGGGTCCAAGGTCCATTCTCATATGCATCGACGACGAACCTGTCGCATTTCGGAGTCGGTGCCCTACAATCCCTTCCAGGCGAGCAATAATCATGATGGCTGACCCTGACCGAAGGCCCGTTACCGCTTTTGTTCTCCCTCTGCCGTGATAGCGGTTCCAGGTGGGCCCTTAGGCACATCTCCGACCGCTCCATCTCCTCGACCGTGGCCGGCTTGATGCAGTAATCAGCGGCGCCCAGTTCACGGGATTTTTGCTCGTCCTCCCTTCTCAGCGAACCGGTCATGACCACCACCGGGATCGTCGCCAGCTGCTGCGAGGACTTCATGAACGAAAGCACTTCGAAGCCATTGATCTTGGGCAGGTTGAGGTCCAGGATGACCAGTCCCGGCGTTCCGTTTCGTTTTGCCTTCAGGAAGTTGACGGCCTCCTGGCCATCCTCCGCCAAGGTGATGTTCAGGTTCAGTTTCAGGTCTTTGAGCAACTCCTTGATGATGTAAGCGTCACCCGGGTTGTCCTCGACGATCAATACTTCCAGTCTGTTGTCGCTCATGCCCTTGACTCCTTTGGTATGGTGAAATAGAAGGTGGTTCCTTGGCCAACCTGGGATTCGAACCAGATGCGGCCGCCATGCCTCTCCACGATCTTCTTCGCAATGGCCAATCCTATGCCGGTTCCTTCGTACTCGACGCGGGAGTGTAGACGCTGGAATATCACAAATATTTTGTCCTTGAACAGGGGATCGATCCCGATCCCATTGTCCTTGACGGAGAATTTCCATTCATCATCGTCGCTCTCGTACGTCACCTGAACGTTAGGCACTTCCTTTCCATGGAATTTGATGGCGTTACTGATCAGATTCTGAAATAGTATCGTCATCTGGGCGTCATCGGCCATGACCGTGGGCAGGTCGCTATTGGAGATCGTTGCCTTTTCTTCCTTGATCTGGATCGCAAGACTGTCGCATACTTTGGCAAGAACCTCGTTCATGTCAGTGAACGACATCTGCTTACCTTGGGATTCCACACGGGATATCTCCAGCAGGTCACGGACCAGGTCTCTGGCCCGCATTCCACCTTCCATGGCATAGGCCATGTATTCCTTGGCCTGCCCTTCGAGCCGATCCCCGAATTTCTTTTGAAGAAGGCTCAGATAGGCGGTGACCATGCGCAATGGCTCCTGAAGATCATGTGACGCTACATAGGCGAACTGCTGCAACTCGGTGTTCGACCTGCGCAATTTTTCCGAATGCCTCTGCAATTCTGTCAGCAGCCTATCCCTTTCCCTTTGGACCCCGACCTGTTGCGTCACGTCGATCGACAACGCCACAGACGCCACGATCGCCCCCTTTGAATCGTACACCGGTGCACTGGAACTGCTGATGAATACTTCGGACCCGTTCTTCATCTTCAGTTCTGCCAGATCGTTCTTTATGACATCCCCCATGAGCGACCGGACGAAGGGATATTCGCTCGTTTCGTATGGTCTGCCATCCAGGTGATACCGGGCCATCCTTCTGTATTCGTTGAAGCCCTGGATATCGGTCATACTGAATCCCAGTTTGTAGATATTTTGGACCTCTTCGTTGGCGAACAGGACCTTTCCGGTCTTGGCCTCGGTGACGATTATGCCGACAGGCATCTGGCCTATGATCGCCTCCAACCGCCCCTTGGTCTCCTCTAGCTCCCGTTCCTGTTTCTTCCGTAAGGTGATGTCGACGAAAGCGGAGATCGCGCCGCGGACCTTCCCCTCGGGATTCAATAGCGGAGTGGCACTTCCGAGGATGGTGAGCCTTCTGCCGCTCGGGGTCACCACCTCAAGTTCCGAGTTGATGACCGCAATGCCTTTGCCTGCAGCCTCTTGCATGGGCAGCTCCTCGGGCATAAGCTCGAGACCGTCGCGATAGAACCGACGCTTTGTGTCCTGTTCCCCGCCTGATATCGTACCGGCGGAGACGTTCTCTCCTGGACTGGACTCATAGAACCGATCGGCGGCCCGGTTCCCGGTGATGATGCGGCATTCCGGATCGTGTGCCACCCAGATGGCGGACGGGATGATGTCCATCAGCCTTTCTACTTCCTCTGCGCGCTGACGGGCTGACTCATAGTTCTCGGCCAGAGCCCTTTGTGCCCGCTTGGTCTCTGTTATATCGACGCTCGTCGTAATGACATAATCCTTTCCCAGCGGCATGATGCTCATGAGATAGTCTCGGTTGTTGGCATCGAAATGCGTTTCTTGGGTGATGGCATTCCCAGCCTCTCGCATCTTCCGGACGTTGTCGAGACTTATTCCCGCCATGTTGTGGCTAGGTGTTCCGCTGCGCTGCTTGCCTTTCAGCTGTTCGATGGTTTCGATCTTCAATGCCTCCAGGGCGGCTGGGTTTGCGTCCACAACGACCCAATCCAGCAGTTCATCATGGTCATCGAAGACCAACCGCCTGATGACCACCCCCTCCTGTAGGTTCTCGAAGAGACCGCGGTATTTCGCTTCGCTATCCCTGATCTCCTCTTCTGCGCGAAACTTGGATACCGCAACAGACAAGTAGCCCGCAAGACGCTCCCAACGAGCTATCTGGCTTACAGTGAAGAGCCCTTTCCGGTGGTCATTCAACTGGAGAAGCCCCAGTCTCGCCTTCCCCAAGAACAACGGGATCAAGGCAATTGATTCATAACCCTCACCCACGCACCGATTCCTGTGCCGGGGAGGTAGATCCTCTTCCGTCATCGTCTGACCGAGCTCTGTCGTGCTATTGGTCCAGAAGCTTCCTGACTTTGTGTAGTAAGGCTTCGAGGGGTTGAAGATCCCCCTGATAAGGGTTCCGCAGGTGCATTCCATCACCGGTTCGCCCAGCTCGTCCAACAACGGACATCCGTTTTCGTCCCGAGCGCAGAGCGAATTCTCCAATTGAAGGAAACGGTGGGGAAATCCCCTTGCTTCGTAGTAAGGGTAATCATTTCCCTCACGGATCCGAATTCCAACGGCTTCCACTCCGGAACTATTTTGAAAGTAAGTGGTCGCTTTCTGGATAAGATCGCAGGTCCCGGTGCTTTCGTTCACCAGGCGGAGGAACTCGGCGGTCGTCTCCTGTTCCAGAACTGCCTGTCTACGTTCGGTGATGTCATGCACCGTCATCAGTACGTCCTGGTTCTCGGTCCCGTTATCGAAGGGGAGGGCTGACCATTCCACCCAGAATTCCACCCCATCCTCATTTATTATGTGTGATTCCCTATTCTCCACCTTCTCTCCGTTCCTTGAGACCTTGCGGAGAGTATCCAGGAGAAGATTTTTCTCACTTCCTGACACAAATTCCGCGAATCTGGTTCCGGATACATCCCGGTCGGAAAACCTCTCGGGAAGAAAATGACGATAGGCATCGTTGATGTACTTGACCGAGAACTCGTCAGAGGAAAGGAAGATCACCGCGCCAGGCAGACTACCTATTATCCTCTGGACTTCTGAATCCTCATTTTTGCTCTCCAACATGCCCCCACTCCCCTTGTGAACCGAATCCGAACAGAACTGATATCATCCTGGGATGATGCTCCATGACCGTTCTCCATCGGCCTCCTATAATCGGAAGGTCGGTTCTTATCCTTTTTGATGCTCTGGACTGGTCATCGGAAGGAGGGAATGCCTCCGGAGGGGTCACGTTGCCGGACCGATCCGTCATTCAGATCCTTGGACCGGAATACTGTAGGCGTTTGGCCATCCATCAGAACCATGGGAAGATCGAGCCTTGTCGGCTTCTTCCTAACCACCTAGGATCAGGCTTATGCCCACTATCGCCACGCCCAGGGTCACCAGAATGATGCCGAACAACGTCTTTCGAATGTTGGTGTGCTTGGCCCAAATATACCCCACCACGAACAGGGCGATGAACGCTACGATGTTCGATACCAGTACCGCCATGTGAGGTGGCTCTATGAACCACAACGGGGTAATGACCACCAGTGTGGCGAGCAGCATTGCCAGGAACACCTGTATGGCGCCGAACACATCCTCCCTGGCAATGACAATGAATTTCGGCTGGTTGGTGTAATTGGCCTTGCTGGAACGACGCTGGGCATGCAGCACGAGACGGTACACGGATTTCTGGTCCTCAGCGTCCAATGTACCTACCAACGAATCCTCCAGGTCCTCCTGGATGGCGGCTAGAGCCTCGGTTTCATCCTTTGCTGAGCTGATCTTGCCTGCTATGCGAGTATATCGGTGCTTCTGGAACACCACGACCAGTATGTACAGCATGGCATCGATTATGCCCCATGACAATCCCGCCCCCAGCGATGTCGTCACCATCAGCTCGATGTCCAGAGCGATCCCGCCGGTAATGACCCGGATAGCGCTTGTGATGGTCAGTGCGATGACCAGACCATAGAGTATCTCCACTAGCCGTTCATGGGGATAGAGATAATCGGTCGGTCGCCTGATTATGAAGTGCATGTCCGTCCCTCTAAACAGAATTTCCCCCAATAAGCGTTTCTCATCGCTCGATCGGACCTGATCTTGTCTCCAACCACATGATGCCGGTGGGCACGATCGGGCGGTTCTCGAAGAATACACCGCTTATCAGATCAAGACAGAAGAGGGATACCTGGAGAAGTACTCCTATCCAGCCTGCAGAAGCACCGTCTCGAACATCAGCGCTTCGTCCAGAGGGTCGAAGGTTACAAGCCATGTGATGCCGGCAAGATCGGCCTGTCGAACGACGTCATGCATTTCTTGGCCGATTGGCTCAAGACCATATCCCGGGGACTGACAAGGAGTTCGGTCCTTACTTCAACAGCAAAATGCTCTATTAAGGCTCAATGCCCCTTCCTGGATGGGGCCATCTCCAAGAACGGGACAGAGGCGACGGTGGCTATGTCGGTTCCTCTGTAGATTTTTATATATATCACAGCCGTTGCGTCCCCACTATTTCTGGTGAGACCGATATGGATGAAACCCTTCCCGCCGAGAATTCCGGTAACCTCAAGGACTATCGATCGACCTACCAGGCGTTTGACTGGGCATCCTTTGAGAGCGAGTTCGACTGGTCCAGAGGAGGGCCGTACAATCTGGTGGCGGAGGCCGTCGACCGTCATGGCCATGGGGAGAGAAGGGACAAGGTGGCATTGTATTCGGTGAATGCCAACTATGATCTCCGGTCGCACACCTTCCGGGAGATGTCCGAGCTGTCCAGCAGGTTCGCGGACGGGCTGACCAAGCTCGGAGCGGTCAAAGGGGACCGGATATTCGTCTATCTGGACAGAACACCGCAGCTCTTCGTCGCACTGCTCGGGATCATCAAGATGGGTGGCATCGCGGGCCCGCTATTCTCCGCCCTTGGGCCGGAGGCGACCATGGACCGGGTCAGGGACAGCGGGGCGAAGATCATAGTGACGTCTCCATACCTGTTCGATCGTATCCGCCCGATCATGGAGAAGCTGACCGAGATCGAGACCTACATCATAGTCGGGGACAACAGCGTCCTGGGTCCAGGAACGGTCAATTTCGATGACGTGCTGTCGTCTGGCGATCCGGAGTTCAAGGCTGTAAACATGGATCCCGATGACCCATACATCATACATTACACGTCAGGCTCCACCGGCAAACCAAAGGGCATCCTGTTGGGCCACAAGGCCATGGTGCATCAGCTGGTGGGATGCCGCTACGTGGTCGACCTTAGGGATGATGACATCTATTGGTGCACGGCCGACCCAGGATGGGTCACAGGGACGTCCATCGGAATACTGGGACCATGGTACCTCGGAACGACTATCATATCCTATGAGGGAAGGTTCGATGCTCAGACCTGGTACTCCATCATCGAGAAGCTGAAGGTAACGGTCTGGTTCACAGCCCCCACAGCGCTGAGGATGCTGGCCAGGGCCGGCGATGGGCTGGTGAAGGCGTTCGACCTGCAAAGGCTGCGCCACATCTGCTCAGCCGGAGAACCGCTAAATCCTGAGGTCATCAGATGGGCGATGCGTACCACCGGTAAACGCATCCACGACAACTGGTGGCAGACCGAGACCGGAGCACCGTGCATCGCCAATTTCAAGAGCATGCCTATAAAGCCAGGGTCCATGGGCAGGCCCATCCCGGGGATCGTGGCCGCGGTGGTCGATGAGAAGGGAGAGCCCGTCGCCGCCAGGACCGAAGGTTTCCTTGCGTTGAAGCCGGGATGGCCGGCGATGATGGTCGGCATCTGGGGCAACGATGAGCGATACCAGCAGTACTTCCGCATACCAGGGTGGTATATCAGCGGAGATCAGGCCTACCAGGACGAGGATGGCTACATCTGGTTCCTGGGCAGGGCGGACGATGTCATCAAGACGTCGGGCGAAAGGCTCGGACCATTTGAAGTGGAATCGGCCTTGATCGAGCATCCAGCGGTGGCAGAGTCGGCCGTGGTCGGGAAGCCTGATGAACTTCGGGGAGAGATCGTCAAGGCATTCATAGTGCTGAGGCCAGGAAGGAAACCGACCGACGAACTGAAAGAGGAGATCACCCAGTTCGTCAGGACCAGACTGGCATATTACGCCTATCCGAGAGAGATCGAGTTCGTTCCCTCACTTCCCAAGACCAGGTCGGGCAAGATCATGCGCCGTGTTCTGAAAGCAAAGGAGCATGGTCATCCTGTTGGAGACCTCTCTACCCTCGAAGAGTGAATGGAGACGATCCCGTCAAGCCGAAGACATTTTTTACCGAGGCAATGGAATAGATGGTTCATATCGCCAATGCGGTTGACATCTGGCCATTCCTGTGAACGCATCTTTTTGAACCCGCAGATTGAATTATCATCCTTTTCCAGACCGACGGACGCCTTCGATTCAATCTAGACATGGACGCGGGGATAAATCACCCGAGCGGGGTGACCGGTGACATGGGCGCAGAAAGAAGCCCAGAACAGGAGAACCAGAACATGAAGCTCTTTGAGTCTAAGAAGATAGGAACAGAAAGGAAACGCCTCGGTTGGATATTCGCTTTGCCGCTCGCGCTTGCAGTGGCAATGCATGGCCTGATCCACCTGATGTATGTGACGTGGACCGGTCCAGGCATCGAGCTCGGATTCAGCGGTTCGTCATGGATCCCGGACGACGCCGCGGCGGTGCTCGTGCCGGTCCTGGTGGCCATCACGATCGCGGGCAACTGTCTGGGGGCATTGGGACTGCTGAGGATCCCGTTACTGAAGGACAGCGTCGTGCCGCTGGTGATCGTCGGCAACGTGGCATCGTTGACTGGATTCGCGGTGATGCTGCCTGGCCTGGTCCCGAACGCCGACGCTCACGTCTACGGGATGATCACAAGCCTGGTAATGATCCTCGGAGCGATGCACTATGTACGTATATCGAAAGCATTCGGCAAGGTGCTCCCCAAGATGCTGGCCAAGAGGTTGGGGGCGCAGGCATGAACGGGATCGTCGCCTATGACAGCATCCTGGGAAACACCAGGAAGGTGGCGGAGCAGATGGCGATCGAGATGAGGGCTAACGGCCACACCGTGCGGCTGATCAACCTGGCAACGGAAGAGGCGGGCGAGGTCAAGGGTGATTTCCTTCTCATAGGCTCGCCGAACCGGATGAAGCGCATCAGCTCGATGGCCAAACGCTTCATCAGGCACCTGGACGGGGATGAATGGAAGGGAAAGAAGGTCGTGGTATTCGATACCGTCCTGCAGGTGCTGGACGACCCGAACAAGACCGAGAAACAGATGGCAAAGGCACGCAAGTGGGCATATGAAGGAGCAGCCCCGAAGATGAGCAGGAAGCTGGATAAGAAAGGGATCGTGTGCTCCGGAGTATGGCATTTCGAGGTCTCGGGCCTGAAGGACCCGCTGGTCCCTGGATGGGAGGAAAAGGTGAGGGAAAGGCTCGCTTCCCTTGACCCCCAAAACACCTTCACTGTTTCTTGAGCTGAGGGAGCATCTTCTCCTTCCAGGTGTCGAACCCCCAGGCGGTGATAACCACGTTGGGCACCGCCGCCCTTACCCTCTGATCGGCGTATAGAGACCCCATCGCCTCGAAGAGGGATGACATCATAGGATGGTTGGTGGCCACTGATATCATGTCGGGAATGTTGCAGTAGGTGCGGAAGAACAGGACGGTCGCCGGATACTTCTGCATGAGCTTGATGCCGAGCATGTTACGGTCGACGCCTTCCTTCGTGTAGACATGGATGACGGAGGATATGGTACGGGCATGTGTTGGGTCCACCTTCAGGAGGAGCTCCGCACTCCCTTCGTCTATCATCCTGTCAAGGCGCTGACGTACAGTCCTTGCGGTGGCGCCGGCCTCTTCACCGACCAGGGCATATGGCTTGCGGGCATCGTCCTTCAGCGATGCGATGATCCTCAGGTCCAGCGGAGATAGTTTGATCTCCGGTGCGAGCGGTTCTGCGGGCCTCACCTCACCGACCCTGCCGAGGGATTCGATCGCCATGGTCGAACTCTTCATGGTGCAGGTCCGATGGACGAACTCCTGGAAAGGCCCCATGTCCACCGTTCTGCGGAGAGTGCCGGAAACGTACATGACATTCCCAGAGCACAGCATCACGTATCCGACTGAATCATTCCTGCCCAGATCGGCAACGATATCGTTCAGCTGTCTGCTTCCTTCCATCCTTCCGAAGATGAACACGTTGGTCGCGTTGACGTAATTGCCCGGGATGACGGCCCCGGTACCGACGAATATTCCGGCCTCCTGGAGTGACCGCATACGCTTGTGAACTGCCTGAAGCGATATTCCGAGACGTTCCGCGAGCTCCCTCAGCGGCATCCGGGGGTCTCGCAGCAGCAGATGATAGAGATGTAGGTCGAACTCGTCCATTCGCTATGGTAATCGCATACCGGGCTTTTGAAACATCGGAATGGACCCCGTGAACCCGATCATGATTATCCTGGCATTATCTTCCAGACCTTTCCGGTGGAACCGCTCGGCCCCTGGCTATCGGTGGTAAGGGCGTACAGTTCCCTGTCCGCTCCCAGGCCAAATCCTAAGAGAAACCCAGGCAGAACGGTCGAATTGACCGCAGCCCCGGGGATCTGATTCCCGAGCTTGTCCTCGAACGAGGAATAGGCGATCATGGAAAACGACCAGTTCGAACTGTCAGGAGAGGTTACCCAAATCACCGAATTCGCTCTCCAGAGGCCGAACGTGTACCCTCCCTGAAGACCGGCCATCGACGAGCCACGGTAGACGTAACCGCCGACAACGGAGAGGCCGGTGGAGGCAAACGAACTATGCGGCAGGGAGATGATCGGATCGACCAGCGGTTCGCCGAAGTAGCCGGTCTCACGAACGCATACCACACCTTGATTGGCAGAGTTGGACCGGTCGAAGCAATGCCCGTTCTCCTTTATCGGCCATCCATAGTTCTTGCCTTTTTCCACCAGGAACACACCCTCATAGAGCTCCTGGCCGGCGTTGCCCACGAAATAGCTGTGGTTACCGCCGGGATCGAATGAGGCGAAGGCAGGGTTCCGGAAACCGTAGGCGAATATCTCGGCGCGGCCGGGGCTGGATACGAACGGATTATCGGGGGGGATGCCGTAGGCCTCGCCCCCGTTCGGAGAATCGATCGTGTCAGCAACGCTTACGGAAATGTTCCGGTCGATGTCGATGCGCAGTATCTTCCCCAGAACGGTGCTGAGGTCCTGGCCATTGCCGATGACAGAATGGCCTATCCCCACGTCGTTCCCGCCGCCCCCATCCCCTATTGGTATGTAGAGGAACCCGTCAGGACCGAAATTGATGTCGCCCCCGTTGTGGTTCGGGGAAGGATGGTTCGATCTCAGGATGAAACGCTCTGTGGAAACGTCGGCCACATTAGGGTCGGCCGAGGTCTTGAACTCGCTGAGTATGTTGGTGTGGTCCCACTGGGAAGGAGCGCGGGCATCGAGGGGCGCACTGTACCAGAGATAGAACTTACCGTTGATTGCGTAATTCGGATGGAATGCCAGTCCAAGGAGCCCTCTCTCGTCATAGGACGCGGACAGGGGCACTAGCTTGCTGGATATGTCGATGAACGGTCGGTCGTTGGTCGTGCCGTTCGGAAGAACGATCCAGACCTTTCCTATCTGGTCGACGACGAACAACCTTTCCGAGCCGTCAGGCGGCGAGACCGCCCTGACCGGATGGGTAAACCCATCGGCGACCAGGCGCAGGGTCGTGTTGCGGTTCGCACTGGTCTGATTAGGCAAAGCGGAATCGTGTCCCGGGTTAAGGATGACAAGGACGTAGATCATCGTTGAGGCGATCACTACTGCCGCAACGATGAGGACGGCGACCGTGGTCCTTCGCCTCTGTTTTTGGTCCATGCTCCATAAAAGACTGGAACACGTCATATTTAACCATAATCGGAGGCTGCTCATTAACGGGCGAGGGTGATGTTATTACTCTTCACCCTCAATGAAGGACAGCTTCAACGCTGGTTGAACTGGTGCTTGGGATCGAACAGCGAGTCGTTTTGCCTCTCCCCCATCATCGCTTTCGCTATCCTGCGGGCTCCGTAGATGCTATGCAGGATGCCGATCCCGTTGCATCCCAGGTTGTAGAACAGGTCCTGGTTCTTTGGATCGGGACCTGCCAGTCTGACGCCGGAACTGGTGTATCCCATGGACCCATCCCAACAGGTCGTTGCCTTTGTCTTGACCCCGAGGATCCCTTCAGCCAAATGGTCGATGCGGGAATGTGCGGTCTCGTCCATATCATCCCGATGTTTGCCGGCCTCACATGTGAACTGCGGTCCGCCGACCATGAGGACAGCTGTTTCCGGATCCTTTCCCCATGTGGTGGTAAAAATGTAAGGTTCGTCGGTTGAGGGCTGCACTTCGTGGAAGAACAACCCGACACCCTCACCCTCACGGGGCGGTCTGTATCCGTTCATGTATCCGGTCACGCACCTGAGATAGTTGTCCGGTATCGAATTGGGAATGTTGGACAGATCGGGAAGAGCGTATCCGTTCGTACATACCACCACCCGTTTGCATTCCACCTGCCCCTTCTCGCATTTTATCAACAGCGGATGGAGGGCATGCACGCTAAGGACCTTTGATCCCTCATGAAGGCAGAACCTCTTTGGGAACCTGATGAGCATGCTCCGTACCAATCCTTCGGATATGGCGGCAACATTGGCAATGCGGGTCCTGGCAATGGCAGCGGCCCGATAACTTTCATCCGTCGTTCCCAGCATCTCGAATATGGCCTCCGGTGGAACACGGTTGGGCGTTACGCCCCTGTCCCTCAGTTCGCAGTTCCATCCTGAACCGGCGGCCGCATACAGTTTCATTGATGGCAGAACGTCCGACAAATTTCCCGACGATGTCTTGGCCAATGCTTCGGCCATTTCGATCGAGGAAAATCCGATATGGATCCTGACCCTATGCACCTGGTCTGGAGTCCCGGCATCCCTGATCAACTCTCCGAAGCGACGTTTTGAGAAGGCGACCTGACGGAACGCAGCGTTGGCCAGTTCCGGTCCGAATCGCTCAGCTAGGGCGGGGAAACCGCCCTCGAACGATGGGCTGACCTGCCCTGAACCATTGCCCGACGCGCCGTGCGCTATGCGGTCCGCCTCGATCAACATGACCGTCATGTTGCTCTGCTCCAGAAGATCGAAGGCGGTGGACACACCGGCGATCCCTCCCCCGATGACGACGACGTCCACGCGCTCGTGGCCTTTCAACGGATCGACAATGCGATCTGACATCAGACCCTCCAACCAGGGGGACCTATGTTCGCGCATGCTTTCTGATTTGAGCCTCGGATATTTGAAGCTCGTTCAAGGACCTGATCGTGGAAAGGATCCACCGACGGAACCGCTAATGCAGTTTGAAATGCCCATGTTCAACAAAGATCATCAGCGCTCTGTACTTTCCAACTTTCGAATATAACATTGATGATGCTCTTCGGCCAGCCAGAACCTGGAGGCAGGCAGGATAAGAGTCGATATGCGTCCTCGAAATCTTCCAGAGCTCAGGATCCGTCTTCTGGAGTCCTCCGCCAGTGCCTTTTGCTCGTCTGTATGGAAAAAGATCATCGATCGGTATTGGCTACCAGAATCACCGTTCCCATCCCTTTCCGCGACAGGATTGTGAGAGCTCCAGAAGATCTCTAGGAGTACCTGGTAGGTCAACCTGCCTGGGTCATATGTGATCTCGACCACCTCGATATGACCTGTACCCCCTGAACAGACCTGCTTGTAGGTCGGGTCTTCCTCAGCCCCTCCCATATATCCGACTCGGGTGGAATCGATCCCAGCGATCCCGGAGAAGGTCGCCTCAGCGCACCAAAAGCAGCCGATGCCGAACGTTGCCAGTTCCTTTCCTTCTTCCATGTTGGCTGTTGATTGAGCTGGATCGGCTACTTATCGATACCGCCGGTTATTTCGTATCATGCTCTCGGGCGAAAATGACCGGCAACCTACATCAGGTTCTCCGGATTTAGCCCTTTGAGCTCGTCCAGAACGAACACGCCGTCCTTCCTGACCAGCACGTCATCGAAGTACATTTCGCCGCCGCCCCACGCCTTTGTCTGGATCAATACTATGTCCCAGTGAACCCGGGAATGGTTCCCGTTCGGCGCATCGTCGTAGGAGTTGCCTGGAGTAAAGTGGATCGAACCGGCGATCTTCTCATCAAAGAGCGTATCCAGCATCGGTTTGTTGACGTACGGGTTGAGCCCGATGGCGAATTCACCCACGTAACGTGAGCCTTCGTCGGTGTCGAATATCTCGTTCATGGCGACGGTGTTGGATGATGTCGCTTCAACGATCTTGCCGTCCTTGAACGTGAGCCGGATGTTGTCGAACACCTTACCGTCATACAATGTCCTGGTGTTATAGTGGATCACACCATTGACCGAGTCCTTGACCGGGGCGGTGTAAACCTCTCCGTCTGGCAGGTTCAGTTTTCCGTCACACTTGATCGGAGGGATGCCTTTGATCGAGAACTCCAGGTTGGTGTCAGGAGCGACCAACCTGACCCGGTCGGTACCCTTCATGAGCTCGACCAGAGGCTCCATTGCCTCTGACATCTTGTCATAGTTCAACGTACAGGTCTTGAAGTAGAAATCCTCGAAGCCTTCGGTGGACATTTCCGCCAGCTGGGCCATGGACGGCGTCGGCCAGCGCATGACCACCCATCTCGTGCCCGGTATCCTCTGGTTTATGTGGACCGGCCCCCACCAATATTTGGTATAGATGGCCATCTTCTCCGCGGGGACGTCCGAGTTCTCTGTGACGTTGGAAGACCCCCTCATCCCGATGTAGACCTGGGCCCGCTTCATCTTCTCCATCTCGATTTCGCCGATCACCTTCATGGCGGCCTCGCTCGTTCCCATGTAGATCTTCCGGAGCACCCTTGGGGATTTCTGAGATACGATCGGGATACCGCCCGCTTGATACACCTTCTCTACCAGGACCTCGACCATTTCATCAGGGATGTTGAACGCCTCGATATAGACGATCTCACCGGCCTTGAGCCCGGTTGAATGACCGATTATGACATCTGAGAATTTGCCCATCCTTGGGTCGTACATGGAGGGATGAAAGACAAATGGCGGTTATTAATAACCTGGCAAGCCCGGGCGGGGGCCTGCGGTTACAATCGATCAACCCTTGTCTTCCTTGAAATGCATGGCGCCCGAGTTCATGCAATACCGTTTACCTGTCGGTCTAGGTCCATCGTCGAAGACATGGCCCAGGTGCCCGCCGCATCGAGCGCATTTGACCTCTTGCCGTACCATTCCGAAACTGCGATCGATCTTGGTCTCCACGTGGTCTGGAGAAATGGGGGCCCAGAAGCTCGGCCACCCCGTTCCAGAGTCGAACTTGGTGTCCGAGGAGAACAGCTCCAGCTCGCATCCGGCGCAGGTGTATGTTCCTTTCTTCTTGCTGTCGTGATACTTGTTATGGAATGGCGGCTCTGTCCCTTCTTCCCGGAGCATGTGGTACTCATCAGGAGTGAGAAGCTTACGCCATTCTTCATCGGTATGGCTAATTTTTTCGACCATGGTGACCGAAATTTAATCACGCACCCCCGTTTATAATAACCTTACCGGTTGAGACCGAGGCTGGCGGACAGTTTCCCGGACTTCCCATATGTCTCTGGTAAAATTTCCATCGGTTGCATTTTAATAATTGAAGTTCGCAAGCCGAGCGACATGATAGAGAAGGGAAAAAAGACGATACTCGTCGTTGGCGCCACCGGACGGCAGGGAGGTGCTGCCGCCAGACACCTTATTCATAATGGATGGAAAGTCAGGGCCATGACCAGGGACGGAACAAAGCCCAACGCAGTGGCGTTGAGGAAACTTGGTGTGGACATAGTCGAAGCGCACCTGGAGGACAGGTCGTCACTTGAGAGTGCAATGGAGGCAACATATGGGGTCTTCGGGGTGATCACCCCTTACGAGAAGGGAGTTGAGGAGGAGGCCGTACAAGGCATGAACCTCGTCGATGCCGCCTTGAACGCTGGAGTGGAACATTTTGTTTACAGTTCGGTTGGCGGGGCCGAAAGGAACACTGGTATACCCCATTTTGAGAGCAAGTGGACGATCGAACGGCATCTGATGGCTTCGGGTGTCCCCCACACGGTGCTTAGACCGGTCTTCTTCATGGAGAACTTCTGTAATCCAATGGCAAGGGCGGCGATACTTTCCGGGAGGCTGGAATCCACCCTCGATCCCTCAAGATCCATCCAGATGATCGCAGTGGACGATATCGGCGGCTTTGCCTCCATGGTGTTCGACGATCCGGAACGATGGAAATCCAAAGCGATCGAGATCGCTGGTGACGAAAAGACCATGCCCGAGGTAGCGGAGGCGTTCTCAAGGACCATAGGCATACCCGTCAAGTACGTGCGGACCAGCCTGGAATCGATAAAGAGCGCTGACTCCAAGGCGATGTTCGAATGGTTTCAGAAGGAGGGATACCGAGCGGACATCGGGGAGCTGAGACGGATGAGGCCGGAGACCATGGACTTCCAGGGTTGGCTTAATAGATCAGGCTGGAAGCGGGTCAAGAAAAGGAGTGCGGCATAGTCCTCCAGGTCTGTCGATCCGAGACATATCCGCGATCTGCGTTGAAAAGAAGAATAAGGCTCCGGGGAAAGGGTTACTGTACCACGAAACTTCCGTTCATCTGGCTGGGATGCACGTCACAACGGAAGAAATAGGTCCCCGGAGTCGTTGGGGCGGAGAACGTGTAGGTAGTGCTCGAAACCCCGGTTATCGCGGGCCCGACGAATATCGGTGTAGTGGCTGCGGAATTGGTGTAGACCGAGAACGTGTGTGGAATGCCGCTGTCCAGATTGTTGAGGTTGACTTTCACGGTCGCTCCGGCCGGTACCGTTATCAGGCTGGTGTTGAACGCGATGTTCTGGGCCGTTATTGCTACCGTCACCACTGGAGGTGGTGCGGTCACAGTCACGTTGATGAAGGCCACCACCACAGGTTGCAGCGGAGTGTGGTTATTGTTGACAAGCTCAGCGGAGAACATGTGCAGGCCGAGGCTCAGGTTGGTCCAAACGTAGGACTTGGCAGCCGATGCCGCATATGTCCCTGCCGCTGTGAACGCGTCGACATTCGGGGTAGTGGGGGGAACCACATCGAGGAAATAGTGGATATGACCTTCGCCCGAAATGCTGGCTTGGCCGAATTTGCTCACCAGGTCGAAGTTTTGAACGGCCACGCCGATGGTGACGTTAGGCCCGGCAATTGAGGCTCCATCGATCGGACTGGTGATCCGCAATTCCGGAGGTAGTGGCGGCAACACGGTAATGTTCACTGAAGAGACAACGGCCGGTTGCAGGGGAGTGTGGTTGTTGTTGACCAATTCAGCGGAGAACATGTGCTGTCCAGGTGTAACGTTGGTCCATTCATAGGACGTACTGACCGAGGCGACATAGGTGCCAGCCGCAGTGAAGGCCTCAACATTGGGAGCGGTCGGCGGAGATACGTCCATGAAGTAATGTATGTGGCCCTCTCCTGGCACGCTGGCCTGGCCGAACTTGCTAACGATGTTGAAGTTCTGGACGGAGACGTTCACCGTTATGATGGGGCCGGCTATCGAAGCCCCTGATGAGGGGGACGTAATGGATAGAGCAGGAGCATTGGACTTGTTTGTCCCGCCCATCGACAACGCGACGGCCGCCGCTACCACGATTATGACGATTACGATCGCAACCAGCGCAACCATTGTGCCTCTTTTCATTTTTTTCCCCCTCCAATTGTCTTCTCCACCTCGTGATCTTTAGAACCTTCGGTCACCCCATCATCATCGCATCGGGGGCGGCCTGCATTGCTCCGAATATGTTACCTTCGGTATCCTGGAAATAGACCAATGTTCCCACTTTGGGGATCTCCATCTTGGGGACCAATATCTTGCCGCCGTTCGTGTTTATCTTGGCAATCGTATCGTCTATCGAAGCGACCATGATCGTACTGATGACGGATTGGGGCAGCTGCGTCTTCGCCTGTATCGCTCCGTTTATGCCTGGTTCGGACTTCTCCCCGGCGGTGACAAGCCAATACTCCATGCTGTTGTCCCCATACTTCTCATACTTCCAGCCGAACACCCTTTCATAAAAGGCCATCGCCCTCTTTGGGTCATCGGCAGCTATCTCGAAATGCATAACTTTGGGCATTTTGGAACCTCGCTGTTCGGTTCGAGCGCTCATTATATAATGAATGCTCAAGGAGAATGAGCAAGAATGGTCCTTAGTCCGTTGAATGACCGGCCAGCGTTTGGCCCGCTGTTGAAAGGGACGGGAAAGGGTTTCGGATGTCTGAGCGGGCTCACTTCCACTCATAGGCAGTGGCCTTGAACTCCATCATGTTGCCGTCAAGCTCCTTGACCACGATCATCGAATTCATCCAGGCATACTTTTCTGACTTGGTCATGAAGGTGATGACCATTATTCCCCTTATCGTCCCCTGGGTCCGCTTGGAATGGCCGGACCCCTTCCAGACGATTGTCTCGTTGTCCTGGGTCATCATCATTCCATGCCACTTGCCGTGTGCTTTATTGTCCATTCCTATCCAGATCGTTCCAGACCCCATGTTCATTCCGCTTGGGAACTTATCTGCTCCCGTCACATCGGAGTTGAACGATTGCTTCATCACGATGCCGTTGGCATCGATGGATTCCACGTACGTCATCGTCATCTTGCCTTTCTCTTCGAACAGCTTTTCTCCCGTTGACATTTTGAAGACCTCAAAAGAAGGTTCTGGGGGGCCAGTATTACTATTTTGTACGTCGCAACATCGAAATTATGGGCATCGTTCAAGGAATGAAAGGGTTGGCATCGGATTCTATTTTGCTCATGTGCTTCGACGGGTTTCACGGGTTGACCGATGAAGGTCGCTTAGACAATTTGTGGACAGCCCGTCTAAGCAGCTCCAATAGGACGATGACGGGGACAATGGAATAAAGCATGACCCAAACCCCCAAAGGAAATGCTGCGGTTCCCAGGGCCATCTGAAGGATCGGGACATATACCATCAACAGCAACAGTCCAAACTCAAGAAGCACCGAGAATATCAGCCATCTGTTGTGTTCCCTTCCCCTCCATGAAAGCCGGATGAGGTCAGAGCGAACCGAAATAATGGTCCCCAGTTGACCGGCGACTATACCGGAAAAAACAGCGGTCGTACCCAGAAGATAACCGTTCTGGTCCGACATCGTGCCCATGCCGATCGTCCATCCGTGCTGAGACCAGATGTTCAAACATATCATCAGGGCAAACACCCCGATCAGTGAGCCGAGGATCATCGTCCTGGCAAGCGCAGTTCTGCCGAAGATACGGGAGGCCCTGGACCTGGGTGGACGCTCCATGGTGCCCGGCTCAGGAGGGTCGAGGGTAAGTGACAATGAGGTTGGGATCTCCAGAATGAGATCGATGGCCAATATCTGGATTATTGTCAGGGGCAGGGGCGTGTGCAGCATTATGAAAACAATAAAGGCGACCAGTTCAGCCCAGTTGTGCGTGAACACGTATAACATGAATCTCTTGAGGTTGTCAAATACGGCCCGACCTTCTTCAACGCTTTTTACAATGGATGCAAAATTATCGTCCAGGAGCACCATGTCCGCAGATTCCCTGGCCACGTCGGTGCCGGACCGCCCCATGGCGATTCCGACATCTCCCTCGAGCAAGGCAGGGGAATCATTTACTCCATCCCCGGTGACTGCGACGACCTCGCCCGCCTTCCTTAGCAGTCTGACCACCCGGAGTTTCTGGCCAGCGGTGATCCGGGCAAAAACGATCTCCCTCTCCTCCAGTCGCTTCGATAGTGTGAGGTCGTCAATCATTTCCATCTGACCTCCGGTGACGATCATGGCGGAGTCTGAGGTGACGATCCCCGCTTTCATGGCGATCGATCTGGCAGTCAGCTCGTGATCTCCAGTCAGCATGATGATGCGGATCCCAGCGGCCTTAGCTCTTCTTGCCGCCTCGGGCACCTCCTTCCTAGGGGGATCTAGAAAGGCCACTAATCCAAGGAACACCAGTGCGTTCTCAATATTGTCCGGATCCTTCACGTCCGCCGTACTCAGTCCGGTACGGTAGGCTATGGCCAGCACCCGATAGGCCTGGTCACTGAACATGTTGATCGTGTGAACGACATCAGCCCTTTCTTCATCGGACAAGGGCTTTGTCTCATCGTACAATCGAATGGAAACGCAGCGCTCCAGGACCTCCATGCCTGCCCCTTTGACGTATGCCTTCACGTTGCCTCGAGAATCCTTGGCCAAGGTGGTCATCATCTTTCGAGATGGGTCGAAGGGTATCTGGCCTACCCGCTCGATACCTGCAATGATCTTTTGTTCGAGAGCTCCAGCTTTGTTTGCCAGCACGATGAGGGCGGCCTCCATCGGGTCGCCGATGGCGGTCCATCGCCCCTTTCCTGGCCCAGAGGGCGGAGAAAGGGTTGAGTTGTTGTTGATCAGAATTGCCTGGCTTAAGATCTTCAGATCATCCCTTTGAGAGCAGCTGACCGCTTTGCTCAAAACGAAAACGGAGCCGCTAGGCTCATAACCCTCTCCCGACACTTCCAGGACCTCTCCGCTCAGCCAGACCTTCCTGGCGGTCATCTGTCCTTCCGTTATTGTACCGGTCTTATCTACGCATATCACCGTGGCCGAACCAAGCGTCTCCACGGCGGACAGACGCTTCACCACCATGTTCTGCTTGGCCATGGCCAGACTGCTCAGAGCCAACGCCAGCGTGACGGTGACCTGCAGCCCTTCAGGCACCAGCGAGATCATCACCCCGATCATGAACAACAGACCGAGGGTCACGCTCAGATCGAGATAGAAAACTGAGACCAAAAAGAAGGCGAACCCTACCAGGATAGCCAGGTAGAAATTCAGTCGGGCCGTGCGGTTTAGCTCCATCTGCAGGGGGCTCGGAGGCTCCTCGACATCCATGGCCAGAGAGACGATGTGACCGAATTGGGTGTTCGACCCTGTGGCTAGGACCACGGCGATTCCCGTTCCGGAGAGAACGTTGGTTCCGGCTAACACGATATTCTTCCTTGAGCTGATGCCCGATCCAGGCTGGACGATTTCCCTTGATGAGGTCCTAGGCTGGGGGTCCGACTCTCCGGTTATGGAGGAATTGTCCACATTGAGGTTGTGGCATTCGATGACCCTCCCATCGGCCGGTATCCGATCGCCTTCCTCCAAGACCAGCAGATCACCGGGCACGATCCCGGTCACTGGTACCTGTACCTCGTTGCCATCGCGCATCACCTTAGAGTTCTGGGGCACCAGCTCGCGTATCGCATCCATGGTGCGCTCCGCCCTCCTCTCCTGTATCAGGCTGAAGAGAATGCTGATCAAGACGACCATGAGGATGACGGCACCCATGAAGATCGAGCTCTGGTCATCGGAGACGTAACCCACGATGAAAGAAAGGATGGCGGCCAGGATCAATAGGATATTGAACAGATTGCGGAACTGGATGAGGAACTTTTGGTAGATCGCCCGATGTTTTGTGGGAAGCTGGTTGGGTCCGTGCTCCTTCAGTCTTCGGCCGATCTCCTCCTCTCTCAGCCCTTCCCTAGTTGTATTGAATGCACCCATTATCTCTTCGATGTCTTCCTCAGACCACTTAGGGTCTAGGGGTGGGAAAGGACCGGTTCCTCCCTCCCTCTCCCCATAGTCCGAATCCATTGAAATCACATCAACCCCAGAAAGAATGGTCAATATTGACAGCATTTAGACCATAACAGTTTGCCTCGGCCTACTAGATGAGAACATCCGTCCAAATCGTCCTTTTTGGCGTGTTCGGACAGTATATGGCTGTGCATTTTCTATTGAAAGTCAGAGGACAAGAGATATTACACCCTTCGATGTTGAACCTGTCCAACCAACGGTCGGCAAATTGCCGATGGGAGGCGGTTGGGTTGATATTCGATCGTATCGCAAGCGGTTTAACAAAGCACTATAAGAAAGTCTTGATCGTCTGGGTGATAGCCCTGCTGGTCTCTGTTCCGGCCATGTTGCAGGTGAACAGCGTGGTCCAGTATCAGGAATCTCAGATGGCTTCGGGGAGCTATGAGTCCCTACAGGCCCAGGACGTAATATCACAACAATTCCAAAGTTCGGTGGCCAATGGCACCATACTCGTCGTGATCCAATCGAATGACGTCACCGATGCCGCTTCCAGGGATTTTGTCCTCGATCTCCAGCAGAAGATCCAGTCCTCCCATGATATCAGGTTCTTAGAGAACGTGACCTCGGCCTATTCGGCCACCGGAATGATGATGGACCAGGTGGTCCTCCAGCTAGGCCCGGCCATGCGTCCAGCGCAAATGCAGGTGAACATGAGCGCGTTCCTGCTCTATGGCATCCCGGCGGCGCACATGTCCGCCTGGGTCCAGGTACATGCCGCGTATCCATCGCTTAACGTCACCGATACCGATGCTCTGACATTCAACCAGACCAAGGCATATCTTGATTCCTATCTCCAGTCGGTCAAGCCGCAGACCAGGGACTTGGCATACCGATACTACTTCGCAATAACCGACGCCTGGAACGCCACCGCGTCGAACCCTACCTTGGTCGCAGATCCGGTGTCACGTGCGAATGACTGCATAAACAATGTCGCCCGCGGGTTCATAGGAGAGTTGTCCGCTCCGGTCACCGATGCCGAGAAGAACGTAATGTATGCTGTACTGACCGCCTTTAACCTGGAAACGTTCTCCAACCAGACCTTGGTTCACGATTTCACCCTGGGAATGATCGGCAAGATGGCCAACATCACCAACATGATCTACCTTGAGGCAGTCTATAATCTTGACCCCACATATCAATTCGCGGAAGTGCATGCTTTCAATGAAGAGATCATCGGGAACGGAACGCTTGCCACCTATCCGATCAAGTTACCGGCCCAATTGCTCAGCAATCTGGTCGCCGAGAACAATAAGACCATGCTGTTCATGGCCACGTTCTCGGTGACATCTGCTTATACAGAGAACACCGGCGTCAAGCCGCTAGTGCAGGACGTCAATTTCATCCGCAACATAGTGTCACAGGTCAAGTCCGATACCGGCGCACCGGTCACAGTTTATGTGACCGGTGATGCGGCCATCTCCTCTGACATGGAGTCGAGCTCGATGAATGATATGGCCATCATCGAGCCGCTGACCATCGTGATCATAATCGTGCTGATGGGCGTGCTCTTCCGGTCGGTAGTGGCTCAGTGGATACCGCTCGGAGCGGTAGGCGTCGCGCTCGGAGTCAGCCAAGCACTCGTATTCGTAATAGGTTCATTGGTGGCGAACATCCAGTATACCGTCCTGACCATGCTCTTCGTGGTGCTGATGGGGGTGGGTACGGACTATTCCATCTTCCTCATGACCCGTTACCGGGAGGAAAGAATCAGGGGATCCACCCGTGAGCAGGCTGTTCACACCTCGGTCACCTGGGCGGGCGAGTCCATAGTGACCAGTGGGGCGACGGTGGTCATAGCCTTCTTCGCCATGGGACTGTCATCCTTCTCCATGGTGCAGACCATGGGCCTGGTGCTCGGTATGGCGATCGTGGTCGCACTGCTGGTAGCACTTACCCTGGTCCCGTCCCTGCTGATGCTGCTCGGCAATAGGATATTCTGGCCAACGACCGGTGAACGATGGAAGAGGTTCTCCGAAAAGACCATGCAAAAGAGAAAGGACGGCAAGCATGGATACTTCCACAAGGCCGCCAAGTTCTCGGTCCGTCATGCCAAGGTCATCCTCGTCGCGTCCGTATTGGTCTCGGTACCGGCCACATATCTGTACCTCACGACCGAGACCAGTTTCGATTTCATCGGAAGCATGGGCACGTCGGAGAGCACCACCGGGATGAACGCCATGACAGCCGATTTCGGTGCCGGAAGGATCATGCCGACCGATGTCGTGTTCGCAGGAAGCATCGTGATCTATAATGGGACCAGCTTCAACATGGCCTATCTGGACGCGGTAGAGAACGTCTCGAAGACCGTGGCAAGCAACTCCCTGGTTCAACAGGTGACAGGCCCGACACGGCCCTATGGAACTGTCATCGATTATCGCAACCTTTCATTGCTGCCAGCAGAGACGAAGGCACAGCTGGTCGAGGCCATGCTGCAGAGCGTGGGAAAGGACAACAAGAGCGTTCTCCTCACCGTCGTGCTGAAGGAACAGCCAATGGCGGCAAAATCGGTCAACCTGATGCCGACCCTGCGCAGTGAGATCGCGCAGGAGAAGTCCACTGAACCTATCTTGGCCGGGACCAGCATAATGGTCGGAGGTTCCACCGCGGTCATCTATGACCTGAGCGTCCAGATGAACGAACAGTTCGGCACCATCGAACTTTTGGTGGTCGTCGGTATTTTCATCGTGCTGATGATCGTCCTCGGCTCCCTCCTGTTGCCTACGTTCGCCGTGGTCTCCATAGCCATGAGCATCTCCTGGTCATTCGCTGCCACGTCCCTGGTCTTCGGCAGCTGGCTGGACAAGCCCATCCTCTGGATGGTGCCATTGATCCTGTTCATCATGCTGATGGGCATAGGCATGGACTACAACGTGTTCATCCTTACGCGTATCAGGGAAGAGGTGCACAAGGGCAAGGACACCAACGAAGCGGTGGTGGATGCCGTCGACTGGACGGGAGGCATCATCACCGCCTTGGCCCTTATCATGGGCGGTGCTTTCGGATCGATGATGCTTTCCAGCAACACCATGCTCCAGGAGTTCGGCTTCGCTCTGGCCTTCGCCATACTGGTCGATGCCATGGTGGTGCGCACCTACATCGTACCGGCGGCCATGTCGCTGATGGGAAAACGTGCCTGGTGGGCACCCGGAAGGTTGCAGAGAGAAGGGCGCATGGAGAAGTCGCAGAAGAAGGAGTGACCGAGAAAGACAAAATTGACCTTGCCTGCGCTACCTATTGCCAATCTTCCTTCTGGCCAGCACGGCTCTTGGTCAATCCCTTCCGGGAAAGGTATTCGTAGGCCGAGATGGCGGCCACTGCGCCCTGGCCTACGGATACCGATATCTGCTTCTCAGCGACGTCGGTCACATCCCCGGCCACATACAATCCGGGAGTGGCGGTCGATTGGTCCCTGTTGGCCAAGACCTCTCCTATATCATTCATCTCCGCCAGTCCTCGCAACGGAGCGGAGTTCGGGCTGAGACCGATCTCCAGGAACACCCCGTCCACCGATAGATCGATGGCTTCCTTCCCGTCTATCGATGAAAGTCGGATGCCAGAGAACTTCTCCGTGCCCAGGAACGATTCCACCGTCATCGGCGTATGGACCTTGACCTTTGCAGAGCCGAGCACCTGTTTGACCAGCAGCTCGTCGGCGGTGAAATCTGTCCTCCGGTGGACCAGATGCACCTCGCGGGCGAACCTTATCAGGTCCCGGGCGGAGGTAAAGGCGGAATTGCCGCCGCCCACCACCGCGACCCTCTTGTCCTGGTAGAGAGGGGCATCGCAGTTGGCGCAGAATCCGATCCCCCTGCCAATGAAATGCTCCTCGTTAGGCACACCTAGCTTCCGATACTCCTTACCAGCGCAATAGATGACGGCGTTGCCGGTATACCTCTTACCATCCTCTGTCATGACCGCGAAGGAATCCCCTTCCTTCCGAACGTCGATGACGGCGCTCCCGATCGACTCTGAGACGGGATACCTCTCGAAGTGCTCTCGGAAAACCTCGGACAGATCGCCACCGCCTACCGAGGGGAAACCCAGATAATTGTCCACGGTCCCGGTATAGGTCATCTGACCTCCTATCTTAGAGGCGATCATCGCCACATCCAACCCTTTGCGGGAGGCATAGAGCGCAGCCGACATAGCGGCTGGCCCGGCACCGACTATGAGGACCTCGTAGCCGTGGCGAGGATCGACCTTCTTGGCCTTCCTTACGCCCTCGGAATCCCGGATCAGATCCTCTATCTCGCGGTATGCATCCGGATCGACCGCCTTAAGGATCTCAAGGTAGAGGTTCGCCGCCGGAACAGCTCCGTCGAATGTATGGGTTTCATTGATCACCGTCTTGGGTACGCCATACACATCATAGCGCTGGACCACTTGCGGGAACTCCGATGACTCGACCATGTCCGCTGTTATCAGATCGTTTACGAAAGCGAACTGGTGTGCCACATGCACCATCTTGGGACAATATGGGCAGGTGAGCGTGACGATGACCTGGATATGGACCTCCTTTTTGATCGCCTTGATCATCTCCTCCATCTCCGGCGGCAATCCGGAATGGCCGGTCGAGGCCATCATGATGGCGGAGAGGAGCGACGGGAACTCATATCCGAGGGTGGTGCCATAGAACCTGATACCGTTCTCCTTGCTACCAATAACCAGGGTGGCCGGTACCTTGCTGATCTTGAACTTCGCTGCCAGTTCCTTGTCCTTTTCCAGAACCCGAACCTCCAGGGAGATCTTTTCTGAAAGGGCTGCCAATTCCTCCAACAATTGGGTCTGGGTCTCGCAGCCGGGGCATGCGCCCTTCTGAACGAAAAGGACAATCCGTATCGGACTGGCCATACCTTGGAGGACCTTGAGAAGTTCGGCCTTGCTCTTATCATCGAAAACACTGGTCTTTATTGCCTCGGCCGTGATTGATCACCTGAGTGAACGATTGAGGGGGCATAGGCCAAATATCTTCCTGTTTTGAACCTCGTGCGAAGTGAGGACCTGAGACCGCATTGGGACTAATGGGTTCTGAGTAAAGCGATGGCGTTCCCATCGTTCCCCACCCTCCAGCCGTCTATTATGACATCATCGATCGGCACCACTCCCGCCATTTCCCTCATCCCGACAATGCCTACCCTAATGGGGCTCTTCCCTCCGTCAGAATACCTGGCCAGCATAGCAGCGGCCTTATCGATGGTGCCGCGATCATGTCCTTCCACCAAGCACACCGGACCATTGACATCGATCGGTTCCAGTACGTCCATGTCTTCGTTGGCCAGATCCTTTAGCGTGTGATTCTCTCTTTCATTCCGGCCAATGATCACCTTGTTCCCGTCGACCCGGAAATGCCTGCCTGTCTTCAGAAGGAAGATATCCCTCATCGTCAAACGATCAGGGTGATGGACCATGTGATCGCTCAATTTTGCGGCGAACTCTTTGGAGGTAAGAAGACAACCCCCGGCTGGACATGGATAGTCAGCGATGCCGTTCTTTTCCGCCAGATCGATCTGGGTCTTCCTGCCCCTTCCAGTAATTGCCAAAAGCTTCTCCCGATCCACCCAGCCTTGTTTCTCAGCCTCCGTAGCAGGGAACAGTTTGGCTGAAAGGGGCCGCAGCAGCCTTCCTTCAAGACCGGTCTCTCGATCTATCAACTCCAAGGCCTTCCTATGCTGGCTCATCGGCCGTTGACCAAGCACCTCCCCGGTGAACAGGAATTTTGCACCCATCTGATCTGCGATCGCCTTGGCCTTACGTAGCATGAATATCCGGCAATCTATGCAGGGGTTCATTCCAGAGCCGCGCCCGTGCTTTGGATTCCTGACCACCTCAAGATACTCCTCGCCCTTGGCCACGTTGATCAGTTCAATTCCCAGTTCACGGGCGATGTTGGCCGCATGGCAGATCCCACCGGAATCGCAATTGCAGAAAGGTGAGGTGAACTTCAGGGCGACGACCTCGATTCCCTGATCCAGGACCAGCTTGGTGGCAAGTGAGCTGTCAAGACCGCCAGACAGGAGAGAGATTGCTAGCATAACAATCGTTAATGTTTGACTCAGCTATGAATCTATCCGTCGGGCAGTTTACCACTGCCACCAAGGGAAAGATCGTTCTGATCGGAGGCCATCGATGAATGACTAGATCCATCAGTATCTCTGCGTTATGATCAGAATCGAAAGGTGCCTTGCATAATTTTAATCTCAGAAGGACATGCGGCATCGGAGACATCGACCGTGTTCAACAACGACCGTGAGGACCTGGGGAAAAAGGTCAAGGACTGGCTGGTCGAAGCTGGTATCTATCGGGACAAGATACCGGACGACAAGGCGAACTGGCATTACGTTGTGGAGATAGGCCCGCAGGCAGTTCTCGACGTGGCCCAGCAAAAAGGGAAGGAGGACATGGTCATAATCGCTTCAGGCATCACCC